>JAVLBD010000213.1:0-1998 GCA_031581405.1 Dehalococcoidia bacterium | reverse complement strand
CGATAAGGCAAATAAAGAGGATTTTGTCGGGAAAAACATTGTAGAGCTGGAACCTCATGTCAAGGAAAGAGGAAGATACGACCAGTATCTAGCTGTTATTGAAACTGGAGAGTCCTTGTTGATCGAGGATGTCATTCCTAGCTGGGAGCTGGGGGATATCCACCTGTCAGTGAGGGCATTTAAGGTAGGTGATGGTCTCGGTATGATTACCACGGACATCACTGAAAAAAAGCGGGCAGAGCGGGCGCTGCGGGAGAGTGAGCAGCGCTATCGCTTGCTGGCTGATAACGTGACGGATATCATCTCCATTACGGATCTGAACCTGCAGCTTATCTATGTCAGCCCCTCCATCGAGCGGCTGCTGGGCTACAGTGTTGAGGAAGCAATGGCCGAAACGATGGAGTATTTCTTAACTCCTGCCTCACTTGATGCTGCTATGGAAGCTCTGGCTGAGGAAATAGCCGCAAGAAATCAGGGGCAAAAGGATCTCTTGTGGACGCGAACACTGGAGATGGAAATGACCTGCAAGGACGGCTCCACGGTGTGGACAGAGAACATAGTATCTCCCCTGCTGGACCAGAATAGCAAAGTTATAGGCATTGTGGCAGTCACCCGCGATATCAGAGAGCGCAAGCGGGTGGAAGTTGCGTTACGTGAGAGCGAGGAGAAGTTACGCCGCTTCATGGATTCAGCAACTGACTTTTTCACCATCTGGGATTCGGAGCTCAACCTGATTGACCTGAATGTAGCTTCGCTGAATTATCCATCGATTCGTAATCCAAATGGGGATACGAAGGAGGATTACATCGGGAGAAATATCCTGGATCTGGATCCTGATATTAAAGAAAGAGGCAGATACGACCAATATCTTGAGGTTATCAGGACCGGAGAGCCTTTATTTATTGAGGATGTTGTCCGTCGCCCCAAGATTGGCGATGTTTACCTGTCAGTAAGGGCTTTTAAGGTAGGTGATGGCCTGGGGCTCCTTACGATGGACATGACTGACCGCAAGAGGGCGGACGATGCGATACGGCAAGCGGAGAAGCTGAGGGCGTTGGGCGAGATGGCTGGTGGGGTGGCTCACGATTTCAACAACATCCTGTCGGTAGTCCTGGGCCGAGCCCAGTTAGCTTTGGCGGATATAAAAGACGAGAAGGCAAGGAGAAGTATAGAAATCATTGAGCAAACCGCTCTGGACGCCGCCGCGATGGTACGCCGCCTTCGAGAAGTAGCGGTGGTAAAGGGGGAGCGCTCCTTCGATGAGATAGATTTGAATAAATTAATAGAAGATGCAGTACAGATGGTAGAATCCCGACGTCTGGAACTTAAGGAAACGACGGGTGTAACGATCGAGATTCATTCGGAGCGGAATGAGGTGGCTCCCGCGGCTGGGGATGCAGCAGAACTGAGGGAGGCACTGGTCAATATTCTCTTCAACGCTATGGATGCCATGCCCGAGGGAGGCAATATAACGATGGAGAGCAGACAGGAGGATAGTTCGGTAGTTCTATCCGTCAGCGATACGGGTACGGGCATTCCTGAGGGGATAAGGGAGAAGCTGTTCGATCCTTTCTTTAGCACGAAAGCCTCTAAAGGTTCCGGGCTGGGGCTGAGTGTGACTATGGGTATTATTACCAAGCATGGTGGGAGTATCGATGTTGAAAGCACTCAGGGGGCAGGAACCACCTTTCATATCAGGTTGCCGATCGCCAACTGTGTTGCCCAGGGATCATGCCCCAAGAGCAAAGCACCTATTGTAAAACGTTCAAGGATACTCCTGGTCGATGATGATCCGGAGGTTAGTGATATTATCGGGCTCACGCTCGAACATCTGGGTCACCGGGTAACCGTGGTTACCAGTGGAGGGGAAGCGCTCAGCGCCTTTGAGAGGAATGACTATAGGCTGGTGATCACTGACTTGGGGATGCCCGATATATCTGGGCTCGATGTTGCCAGGGCTGTCAAAGCGACAAAGCCAAATACGCCAGTAATGCTTAT
>JAVLBD010000212.1:0-2066 GCA_031581405.1 Dehalococcoidia bacterium | reverse complement strand
GCCGTGGTATTATTTTCAGGCAGTTCGAATTCGGAATTCATCTATAGCCCCCGACAAGAGACCTTTTCATCCTGTCTTGACTGGTGTAGCTTGAAGCAAAGCCTTGGCAAGGTTACCAACACCGTCAGAGTTGTAGCGCTCTATTGTCCCCTCGTCACAGAGCCTGGCCAGATCGGGGTCCAGTGGAAGTTGCTCCAGAAGTGGTGCCCCCGCTGCCAGCGCCATCTCTTCACCATTGGAACTGCCGAAGATCTCAATCCTTTTCCCCGTATCAGGGGAAACAAGATAGCTCATGTTTTCCACCACCCCCAAAATGGGGATGTTCATTTGTTGTGCCATATTCATCGCCTTCTTCACTACCATTGCCGTTAGGTCCTGCGGGGTAAAGACGATGACAACCCCGGAGAGGGGCAATGTCTGCATAACCGTGAGGGGGGCATCGGCGGTGCCGGGGGGTAGATCTACCAGAAGATAGTCCAGTTTCCCCCATACCACATCGTCCCAGAACTGCTGAATCATTTTGCCGATGAGGGGCCCCCGCCAGATAACGGCATCGTCCTCATGGGGCAGGAGGAGGTTAACGGACATGATTTCGATACCTGACGTGGATAGCACCGGCAGGATGCCTGTTTCGCTTCCACCGGGACGTGCGGTGATGCCAAACATCTTAGGGATGCTGGGGCCTGTTATATCTGCATCCAACACCCCCACCTCGTAGCCCTTGCGGTTCAGGCCAACAGCGAGGAGGCCGGTAACAAGAGACTTGCCGACGCCACCCTTACCGCTCATCACTGCGATAACGTGATCGATCTTGTTCAGGTCCTGTGGTTTTGCCTCCTCGAATTCTATAGCGATTCCCTTAATCCCCGGCAGACCTTCGAGAGCATTGATTGCATTATCCTGAACGTATTTCTGAGTGTCGGTATTGAGGCCGGTTGAGGCCAGGGTGATCTTCATCCTATCACTATTGACCTTAATTTCCCGAATGAGATTCAATCCGGTTAAACTACGTGCAATACCGGGCACAAGTATCCCCTTTAAGGCTTCCTGGATTTCTTCCTCTGATGGCATTTATATCCCCCTTTATGTAGATTATTTTAGTGCAAGCGATCCATCAAATTAGCAAGCTTGCCGGCAAAATATAGCTCCACTGCTTCATCAATGTTTTCTGCATCAGTGGCTATGGTCTCGATGCCATAGCCCTGCATAGCCTCATAAGCTCCCCATCCCATGCTCCCGGCGAGCAAAACCTGGCAATCGAGGATTGCCTCCGCCATGCTCTCATGCCTGGATTGGGAACCGGAATCGTAGCCATGCCACTCTCCCTCCGCCAACTTCACTGGTTCATGCGCAGCAAAGGTTTGATGGCCAGCCTTGGAGCGCGTCTTTTTAGCGATTACCCTCCCCTTATCGACGATGAAAACTACATAGTAAGGAGCCCGCCCAAAGTGCTGGCTGATGTTCACTTGATCGTCTGATGCGGTGGCAATCTTCATACCGTTTTCCATATAAATATGGCTAAGATAATGTTATCTTGTATTTTGGTATGCCGTGATAGAAACATATTTTAGCCCTTACCTCCTTCCCCTGTGAAAGATACCTTTCACACACATCGCGTAGCTTTCTTGATACAGGAGATCTGAGGAAAGATACCAGGGCTTCGTACTTCTCCATAAGTTCCTTGTTTTCTATTTCTCCCCTGAGAAGCTTCCTCAGGCAGACTCCCAGTTCCTGCTTGGTAAGGCACTTTATACACTTCCCCTGCAACTCTTTCGTAGAATATCGCGGCTCAAGCTCAATCGGACTCACCCTTTCATCTCCTTCCGCATGTGTCGCTGGTGGAACAGGGCGGTTTTTCGCAACGTTCTTCCCTGCCACAACATGTAGCGCCTGGCTCCGCTTTATCCATTTCAATACTGTATGAGGCGGAAACAAGTTTCTCCATATTCTCACTACCGCAATGAGTACACCTTGCGTTACCCTCCGGCATGCGCATGAGCACCTCGGACACCCCGCCGCATTCACGGCAACTGTAATCATAAATCGGCATTTATATACTCCTTACT
>JAVLBD010000211.1:0-2094 GCA_031581405.1 Dehalococcoidia bacterium | reverse complement strand
CGCTGAAAAAGAGGTGCAGGATACCTCCTGCCGTGGGTCCGGGGGTGTCCCCCAGCTTATGAAGTCCCCCAAAGATTGAGGGATATAGGGGGTTGATTGAGAGTATTTCAGCAGTCTTATTCTGTTGTTGGTGCACTTTCGCTGTTGACCCGCAGCGTTTCTTTTTGTTAAAATCCTAATTGCCGCAACAAGATGATTCTAGATAAGTTTGCTCTAACCGGTAAGGTGGCTGTGGTCACCGGGGCGGGAAGGAGTATCGGCAGGGGAATAGCCCTGGGCTTCGCAGAGGCCGGTGCCGATATTGTCTGTGCCGCCCGTACGGCCAGCGAGATAGAATCTGTAGCCTCAGAGGTCCGCAATCTAGGGAGAAGAGCCATTGCTGTTCCCTGTGATGTTCGTGAATCAGAACAGGTTGATAATCTGGTAACCAAAGCACTGGATGAGTTCGGTTGTATCGATATACTGGTTAACAATGCCGGTGCCGGCTATCTTAAGCCGGCGATTGAGACAAGCGAGCACGCCTGGGAAGTGCAGCTAAAATTAAATCTTACAAGCGCTTTCCTCTGTAGCAAGGCAGTGGCTAAAATCATGCTAGAGCAAGAGTCCGGCTCGATCCTTAATATATCGAGCCGTGCTGGTGTCCAGCCAGCGGTGGGGATGATTGCTTATGGTGTGTCCAAAGCGGGAATGGATCATCTCACAAGGACACTGGCCTTTGAATTGGCTCCCCACATCCGTGTGAACGGTATCAGCCCTGGAGCGATATGGACAGAAACAAGCGCCGAGACACTTGGGCCGGCAAAGGATAAAATTGTACGTGGCACCCCGCTCAAGCGTATGGGCACGCCGGAAGATATTGCCCTCGCCGCTATTTATCTGTGTTCCCCAGCATCCAGTTGGGTCACCGGTAAGGTGCTGGATATAGATGGCGGGATCTATGGGCAGATATTTAAGCCCGGGTAATATTTATATGCAATTAATACATATGAGACCGCTGAAAAAGAAGTGAGGGATATTTCTGCGGGGGTCTGGGGGTGTCCTCCTCCTTAGAAATCCCCCAAGATTAGGGGATATAGGGGGTTGATTGAGAGTATTTCAGCAGTATCACAGATAATCAGGAGGTGTAATATAGAGAATCGATGTATGAGCAACATAGAAGGCCGGTAAATTAACGAGGAGGAATACATGGAAGAAAGAAACGATTATAGCGGGCCTTGGATACGACATTTCAGGTATGAGGATTTCTCCAAAGAGATGCTGGGGAAATTGCTGTGTGAATACGGCCGTCTGTATGAGCTGATGGACGGGCTATGGTACTCCACCGTGGCCGAGGATGTGGGCCCGGAAAAGGCGTGGGAGTGGGAGATGAAGGTCTGGCGAAGGATAGTCAGGCATGTGCTCGGTGGATTGCAGAAAGTGGCTAATATACAGGGGGACGATCTCTATACCATGTTCAAAGGTGTTCAGCTCGATCCCTGTTACACGAAGGGACTGTACGAGTATGACATTTTTATCAGGGACCCCAAGTATGCCATCATGACCATCTACCGCTGCCCCTCCCTGATGTATTTTGAGAAGACTGACCCGGGCAGGATAAAACCACTGTGTCATGACCTGGAGCCACCAGCTTTCCAGGACTATGCGGATCATTTTAATCCCAAGATAAAGGTTAGCCCACTGAAGCTCCCACCTCGTAAGAGCCCTAATGATATACCGGTCTGTATGTGGGAGTATAAGTTAGAAGACTAGGTAACGAGCGGTTGATAGCCTGTCTGTGGCAGCTTTGAAGGATACTGTCACCGACTAATCGTGCGAGAGAGGATAATATGGGAGAGCTACACGACTATAGCGGGGAGTTCAATGCCGATCTGACCCTACCCGATTTCTCTAAAGAAGCGATTCTACGGTTGCTCGTGGCGTCAGGTAAGCTCTATCTGGGAATAGACGGTATCTGGACCGGCCTCATGAGGAAAAAGCACGGGGATAAGGTTGCTTTCGATTACGATAAGGAGGTCTGGTTCTCAAAGGGGCTGGAGATTGATATTCGGCAGACTGTGGAGGCACTGAACATTGAAGGGGACGATATTCCTGCAC
>JAVLBD010000210.1:0-2157 GCA_031581405.1 Dehalococcoidia bacterium | reverse complement strand
CTATCTACCCTCTTTAAAATCCATCCGTACGTCGCCCAATGAGCTCTGTATCCTGGCGTTATTCTCGACGATAGCCGCCGCGATTGCCCTGGACAATAGTTCTATTTGATACTTATCGAAGTGTGCTACACGCCCGGGGCGCTGGCTCAATTCATAGGCCACTCTCGATTCAATTTGCTCCGATTCCATACCGAACGGCATAGCTCTCACCCCCTCCGTGGAAACAGCTTTCCTTCATTACCCACGTGCTCTCTATGTATTGATCCGGTTGGGCTTATCTCGAGAAATCCTTATTCATTCACCGGGTGCCAATAATAGTAAATCGTTATCGGTAAGCCCTCTTAGCTTCCTGATATCTCTAACATCCTTTCCACTGAGACCGCTGAAAAAGAGGTGAAGGATACTTCCTGCGGCAGGTATTGGGGGTGTCCTCACCCGGCTCTAGAAGCCCCCCAAGATTGGGGGATATAGGGGGCTGATTGAGAGTATCTCAGCCGTCTCTATCCACCTTTTTTTAACATTATGTTCATGTACAGGGCTTTGGTAGTGGGAGGAGGCAAGGATTCCTCCTCTTTTTTCTGTAACCGGATAGCATCCGATGTACAATTTACGACACAGTTCCCGCAGCCGATGCAGCGGTCATCATTAACTGTAGCCACGTCATTTGCCATTTCCATGGCGTCTAACTGGCATTGATCGACACATATCTCACAGCCCGTACAAAGCTCGTGGTCCACTTTTGCATGGAAATTTGTTGCATATAATTCTGCGGGGAAGGGGAATTTCTTTACGGTTGTCAGAATTGCGCAGCAATCCCCGCAACAACAGCATATGTAATGCGGCCGCTGCGAATTTTCCGGCTGCAGTACTAACCCTGCTTCTTCGGCTTTCCCCAGAATGTCAAAGGCCTCCTCCTTAGTAATAGAGCGGGCCAGTCCCAGGTTGAGGTGGTGTTCGGCTGCACCACCAAATATCAAACATGTCTCACGGAGGTTCGTATGATGGCAGCTTTCTCCAAGGATATCTTTGGCTTGTCTGCAAACGCAGTTAGCCACCGCGATTTGACCCTTAGTGTTATCGACTATTTGTCTTAAATTGTCGTAGGTGCTGATATGATAGTCTAGGGGGATACTTTTTTCTATCGGTATAGTGCGCAACTGGGGAATCTTGGTCCTGTACACCTCCTTGCCAAATGCTTCGTCGAGATACTGTAGCATATCTTCCGTAAAGCCCTTTGTTAGCCTCTCCACCTGCAACTCGAATATTCCGACAGCGAGCATCGCATTCCCGTAGTATTTCTCATTATCCTTTGCACTTGTTAAAATCGTCCCTTTATGGACCATGCCATCCAACACTTGTTCCAGTTCTTTGATTGAAATTCCGGTCTTTTTGACCCGCTGGTAAATGACGTTTAGTGGTTCTTTTATTATGGAAAGCTGTGTCGCCAGATTTGCCTCTTCCGGAGTGAAGAGGTGTTTCAATATGCGAATTTCAACACCGGACTCAGTTGAGGGGAAACCGATGGGCAGTTTGTCCAGATGTTGCTGCAAATCTCGATAAACCTGATTCTCGGTGTTCATTGAAATCTCCTCTTGAATGTTGGTACTCAAAAGCTAAGCGAATAAACTCTGAGTCCTGTGAATGAATCCTGGCGGGCTGCTACCCTTCCTGCCCGCTCTCCTGTGACCACTCCAGCATGAGCTTCTTTATCCGCTCTGCGAGCTTTGGGTCTGACCGTAATCTCTCAATGAAAACTGGGCAGCCCTCCAGGAGCGAGTTCTGAGCTGCTGTCGCCATACTCGATAGGAGCTGCGACATGCTATAGGGCATTCCGGGCATCGAGGTACCGGGCATGGAAGATTCCATTTGCTTCCTTAAGTCTTCTTCAGTAACCCGTATCGGCAGCACACAGTTTCTGTACCATGAACAGGACTTACACTGGACCAGTGCCTGAGCTTCGTCGAAAACATTGCTCATAAATAACCTCCTCCCCAAAGCCGCATAGCAGGCTTCTCAGTTCATTATAGCACCGAAAAACTTCGCTGTGCAGCATCCAATAAGTAGAGACCGCTGAAAAAGTGATGCAGGATACTTCCTGCCGGGGGTCTGGGGGTGTCCCCCAGCTTAAATAATCCCCCAAGAGTGGGGGATTAGGGG
>JAVLBD010000020.1:0-15243 GCA_031581405.1 Dehalococcoidia bacterium | reverse complement strand
GTATATTTCTCCCCTACCCAGAAGTCACAGGCTGTTGCCGTATCCTCATCCACTAGTGCATTGACAGCCAGGTACCAGAAACCGTCTACCGCCAGGAATAATTTGGAATACAATTGTACAAGTTCAATAAGCTCCGCTTTCGATAGCTCCTCCAGTTGCGCTGTGAAATCTACTAGATGGTCGCCTTTTTCGTCCTTCAAATCTACCTCCGAATTGAGCATTTAGCCAGGTTAAGTATGCTAGCAGAGCACTCCCCGTCTATCAATTCTATATCCAATAAGCGGTGTTCTTTCCAGGATTATAAAGGGATTGCTGATAATGGTTGAAGCCTAAGCTCTCTAATGCGGATTGTCCCCTTTGGTTCCAATATCCAGAAGCGCAAAGCCACTCTGCTCATCTTTAATACGTACTGCATTCGCGCCTAAGATTTCATACAGTATTGCTTCAGCAACGAGCCAGGTAGTAACGCCGGGTCGTAAGCACCCGCTCATGGTTTTACCAGAACGTCCCAGCGCAGCATGTATGTGCAGTATTGGTTTCCCATCTTCCCCCGGGGCGAGCACCCCGACTCCAACTACTTCATGCGCGCCATCGATTGGTAGTAGCATTGGCTGCGGTGGCCTTTCGTTTGAACGTCTGGGACCGACAACGATTTCACCATCCCCGATCCCGCCAACCAGAATAACATGACCGACAGATACCCCGTTCCTCTCCGCGAAATCTTCAATGCATGCCGGCACTATGTCCCCGTCTTCCAGCCGTATTACAAAAATTCGTCCCAATTGTCCTTCACATGTCTTCATCGAAATCCTCCTCACTCTTGGATAACTGTAGTGATCCTGTTGAGATGCCACTTTGTGTGGAATACAGGACATACTATACACTTTTCGGGCTGTCAGGCTCAAGGATGCAGACTGGTCGGATGCGGGTGAGTTCATATCGGTAGAGTGCCTGTGGCAGGAGTAGCTGTACGGGTGTAAATGCGAGATTTGGCCAGAAAATTACACCGTGAGTTTATACTGATAGAATATAGCCCTAATATATGGAATTATACTTCTAGCTGACTGTAAACACTGTGACATGGAGGACAAAGCACCCGGCTATGAAGGTTATTGAGCACATTTTCTATGGCTCCAAGATATTATCCTAATTTCCGTAAATCCTTTTTCAATACCTTGCCTACGATGTTTTTAGGGAGGGAATCCATGAACTGGATCTCCCTGGGTGTCTTAAATGTCTTAAGCCTTTTGCGGCAATACTCGATGAGCTCCTCCTCGGTGGCCTGCTCGCCCGGCTTTAATACCACGAAAGCCTTAATATCCTCGCCATACACATCGTCCTCGATGCCTACGACCGCTGCTTCAGATACCCTATGATGAGCGAAGATGACTTCCTCGATCTCCCTGGGGCTAATGTTTTCCCCTGCCTTGATGATTATGTTCTTCTTTCGCTCAGTGATAAAGAAATAGCCATCCTTATCAACATAGCCAACATCTCCAGTATAGACCCAGCCATTTCTGAGAGTTTCCGCTGTTTCCCTGGGCTTATTCCAATAACCTTTCATGAGCGATGGGCTGCGGATTATTATCTCACCTTCCTGTCCGATGGTAAGCTCACGGTCCTTACTGTCCACGATCTTCATTTCGGTACCTTTCATTGGCTTACCAATAGAGCCAACTTTTATCGGCCCTTCAACGGGATTGACACTGTTGAGAGCTGCTGCTTCGGTGAGGCCCCAGCCCTCAATAATTTCAAAGCCGAACGTCTCCTTGAATCCTTTCCAGGTTTCCAGAGCGAGGGGAGCGGAACCGGATGTCCATAACTGCATGGAGCTAAGATCGTACTTCTTCGGCTCTGGGTAGAGGAGCATATAGACATACATAGTCGGAACCCCAGCCAAGGTATTGCCTTTATACTTCTCGATGGACTCAAAGATCCTCTCCACATCGAATGTCGACAATACTACGGCTTTTCCACCACCCTTGAGGGAACCGGCGATCATGGCACCTATACCGTACATATGGCAGAGAGGTAATACGAAGACGCTTACGCCCCTCTCCGGTAGCGTGAGAGTGTCGATGACCATCTTGGCATTTGAGTAGAGGCCGTAGTGGGAATGAATGACCCCTTTCGGTTTTCCTGTGGTCCCGGCCGTATAGACAATGGCCGCCAGGTCGTCATCAGCGGTTTTCGCTGTTTCCAGCTTATCGGAACTCTCTCGTATAAGCTCCCGATAGGAGTGGCAGCCCTCTGGCACTTCCTCCTCAATGAGTATCACATTCTTGACATTAGGCGCCTTGGCGCGGCAAGGGTCAATTTTTTCTAAGAATTGTGTGCTGCTGATCACCGTCTCAGCACCACAATCCTGATATATGTAGGCACTCTCTTCCTCTCCAATGAGATAGTTCATCGGAACGGCAACAGCGCCTATTCTCCACACTGCCCCGAAACTCTGGAAAACTTCGGGACAGTTTGGCATTTGGATGATTACCCTGTCTCCTCGCTTCACGCCCAACTTCTGTAAGACATTCCCTAGCTTCTTTGCAGTTTTATCCAGCTCTCTATTAGTGAACTCCCGTCCCTCATATACGAGGGACACATGCTCACCAAAGTCCCTTATTTCGTTTCCCATAAATTCGCTGATGTTCATTTTGCTGCCCTTATTGAGATTGTTTGCGAGAACCGCAAGGTATTGTTCCTGCTAAGAAAACCCTATGGGATAGTGTGTTGGAGGATAATACTCTATGATTCGATATCTGTCAATACGTTTAGCAACAATTCAGAGACTGCTGAAATAGTATCAATCAACCCCCTAATCCCCCAATCTTGGGGGATTTTTAAAGCTGGGGGACACCCCCAGACCCCCGGCAGGAAGTATCCTGCGCCTCTTTTTTAGCGGTCTCATTCACTTAGTCTGCAGCCTGTCAATCCCTCAATGCAGCGGCGCACGATAACGGGCTGTCAGTCTCAAAGATGCAAGCTGGCCGGACACCGGCTAGTTCAAATCGGTGGATTGCCTATTGCAGGAATAGCTGGAGCGATGGAAATTCATAAACCGTATAAAAAACTTATTTCGAGATCTATTCTGATAGCAGCAGAACAAATATAATTCAGTATTTTAACTTACCATATATGTTCCCGTGCCTACAGCAATAAGGCGCTGTTCCTCATTATGTAATTCCATTCGGGTAACAACTATCGATTTCCCAGTGCGTATAATAGAAGATGTCACAGTGAACTCTTTGCCTTTACCCGGTCGCAGATAATCAACCCGCAGGTCAACGGTACCAATATTTTTCAGTCTCTTTACCTGTTCTTGCAGGGGCTGTTCTTTTACATCCTTTATCCGACTCCAGGAAACTGTAACGCCTCCTATTATGTCTATCACCGCAGCTATAACCCCTCCATACAGGATACCTCCCCCTGGATATCCGCACAGATCATCTCTCATTGCAAATTTCAGACAGAAACTGTCATTGTCCAGCGGCTCAACCGTCATGCCTATGAGTTCATGGAAGGGATGATACCGTGTTATAAGACCCATTCCTCCCTGTAAGCTCTGATTCTCTGTATTGTTATCTTGCATAGCTCTGTTCCTCTCCTTTAACTGCGAAATTCGACTGAATTTTCATTAGCTAGACTTGTATCCTACTAACTTGTATTCTGCATGTCAATATCGAATTGACAAATTTTAGCTTGAGGACTAAACTCTATGCTATACTACATAACAGTTTTGATTCCTGGCTTTGATACTCTAAAAAAGATGTCGTACTGCCCCGATCATAGACCAGGAAATGAGCCAAACTCAACCAGTGTTACTATCTAACACGGAACTTAATGAAGGAGGTATGATGATTACAGTCGTCGCAAAACTAAAAGCCAAAAGTGGGGGGGAAGCTAAGATCGAGGAAGCCCTCCGAGAGGTGCTCCCCAAGGCGAGGAAAGAGGAAGGAACATTACTATACAATCTGCATCGAGCACAGAACGACCCGGCAACGTTTATGGTTTTGGAGAAATATAGGGATATGGACGCATTTATGCAACACTGTGCAACCCCATACCTTAAAGACCTGTTTGATGTGGTAATACCTCTTCTTGATGGGGACATGTCGGTTGATATGTACGACGAAATCGCATAATTGAGAAAGAGAAATAGTATAAATCAGCTTTAAGTCATAGAGAGCTCTATCATAGCTGGCGCGGCGTTGGGAGAAACATAATGTGCAAAGTGACGCCAAAGGCTATAAGTATCAGAATAATTTGAACAGCAAGAATGTGAATAGCGAAAGCAGCTGAACACCCTATCGTTATCCACAGGAGTGAAATGGATAAAACCTTTAATTTCAACGGGATTCCTTTTCCCTCCCGATAGTTCTGAACGACTTTGCCAAAAAACCTGTTACCCAGGAGCCAATTGCTGAATCTTTTTGAACTTCTGGCATAAAATGCAGCAGCTAATAAGAGGAAAGGAGTAGTAGGTACAAGAGGCAAGACTATACCAATAACTGCGAGCCCTAAAAAAATGGTTCCTGCAAGAATAAGGAGCCACCTGCCCAAAGTTCCCGATGCTTGTCTCTTGAGATCGTTTTTCATTGTGACTTATATAGGTCGATCTTATTGAGATTGCTGAAATAGTCTCAATGAACTCCCTAATCCCCCAATCTTGGAGACTTCTAGAGTTGGGGGGAACCCATAGACCCCCGGCAGGAAGTAGCCTTCACGATTTTTCAACTGTCTCTTATTATACACTGCTTGCTGACTGCCAGTGGTCGATATCAGAACAAGGGCATTTAGACCTTCAGAGGGTAGATTATGGCTACCGTAATAGGGATAACTTCTGGATGAGGATATTGGCAGCTAATCCTGGCTGTGATGTCAGGGTTTCACACTTATTAATAGAGAACTCAAGAGTCAAACCTTGCACCAATTGATTTTATATGCTATACTCTCTGCCACACGGCAAGAGAAGGGGGAGATTATATGTAATATGATTGTAGAAAACGACATAGTCTGATATATTATGCGAGAGGATTAAACAAAGGAGGAAAGATATATGAAGAAGTACCTAACATGGTCGGTAATGCTTCTAATGGTGGTGGCACTGGTTGCCGTCTCCGCTAATTGCAGCAGCACCGAGGAAGAGGTGGTAACCTACAAGGTAGGCGCTTTGTTCTCTACTACTGGCGGTGCCTCTAACCTTGGTGTCCCTGAAGAGAATACGGTAAAGATGGTAGTAGACCAGATTAACGACGCGGGTGGAATCAATGGACATCCTCTGGAGGTCATTATCTATAATGACGAGACCAATTCAGAAAAGTGCGTCACGCTGGCGACCAAGCTTATCGAGCAGGACGAAGTGCTGGCTATTATTGGGCCCACAACCAGTGGTAATAGCGTGGCCATTATCGAAACGATAACAACAGCAGAGATCCCCCTCATTTCCTGCGCTGCGAATATCGGGATTATAGAGCCGGTAGGCGAGCGGTACTGGATATTCAAGACCCCGCAGACAGATAAAGAGGCGATCGGCGAAATCTACGCATATCTTGCGAGTATAAATATCAGCGATATCGCCATCATATCCAATACCTCCGGGTTTGGGGCAACAGGTAGGGCCATCCTCTTAGATGATGCTGATGACTATGGGATTACGGTTGTAGATGACCAGGTATTTAACGAGGGTGACACCAGTGTGCAGTCTCAGCTTACCCATATCGGGGGCACGGATGCTGAAGCAGTAGTCTGTTGGGATACCGACAAAGGATCCGCCATCGTTGCCCTGGATATGCAAACGCTGCAGATGGACATACCACTGTTTTGCAGCCATGGAATTGCTAATCAGGCATTTATTGATGCGGCAGGAGCAACCGCCAACGGGGTTATCTTCCCCGCGGGCAAGCTGATTATCGTTGATGACATTCCTGCTAGTGACCCCCAGAAAGACGTCCTGACGCAATACAGGGATGACTACGAGGTCATATACGGCAATGGTACTATCAACACCTTTGGCGGGCATGCCTGGGACGCCCTTCAAATGGTGGTTATGGCCCTTGAGGACCTGGACATTGAGGATCCCTATGAGTCTGCTGATTCGCTGGCGGATGCCAGGGCTGCTATTAGAGATAGTATAGAGCAGATTACAGGCTTCGTCGGCATCAGCGGCATTTTCGATATGTCGGCCGATAATCACCTTGGAATGCGAGCTGGCTCTCTGGCAATGATCGAGATCGTTGACGGGAAGTGGACCTGGCACCAGTAGAAACCAGCCATTCCACGATCTCCGGATAGAAATAGGGAGGGAAAGATAGACTTTCCCTCCCTATTATTTTATTATAAAGCTAAGAAATCCGGCACATGTCAGCAGACCAGTTCCTTCAGTATCTCATATCCGGTCTTACCATGGGCAGCATCTATGCCCTGGTAGGACTCGGCTTTACAATCATCTATGCCGTAACCCGCATCATTAACTTCGCCCAGGGCGAATTTGTAATGCTGGGGGGCATGCTCTCGTTTACACTCGCCGTTTCTGCCGGGCTTCCCCTGGCACCCGCCATTATCTTATCGGTACTGATCGCTGCGGCAATTGGCGCGATTATGTATTTGTTTGCCATCCGTCCGGCCAGGAACGCCTCCGTAGTTAGCCTGATCATCATTACCATCGGTGTCGCCATCTTCATTCGTGGCATCGCCGGGGAGCTATGGGGAGTGGACTTCGTACGCCCTCCTTACTGGGCCGGTAGTGAATCCATACGCTTCTTTGGTGCCTATATTCACCCTCAGGCACTGTGGATCATCGGCACTACGCTGGCAGTGACGGTTCTGCTGCACCTCTTTCTTTCCTACACCATGGTAGGAAAGGCGTTAAAGGCATGTGCTATAAACCCAAGGGCCGCTGGACTGGTAGGCGTCAATGCCAAAACAATGGCGCTCATCGCCTTCGCCCTGGCAGCAGCCATTGGCGGTATTGGCGGGGTAGTCATGGCTCCTCTGACCCTTACCTCCTACAATGTAGGGGTCATGCTCGGGCTCAAGGGTTTTGTGGCGGCATCCATTGGTGGCTTCAAGAGTCCGATTGCTGCAGTCGTCGGAGGCATTACCCTGGGAATAATTGAATCCCTATCTGTAGGGTTAGACTGGGGACCCTTCACCTCGGCCTATAAAGACGTTATCGCCTTAGTAGTTCTGCTTTTAATACTATTGCTTTGGTCAGGTAGGTTAACGGAGGAAGAGAGAGCAGGCTGATGTTGGAAATGGTAAAGAGCCACTGGGCTTTGCTCGCGACTGCTACGCTGCTGCTTTTCCTCATTTTAATACCCTTTGACTGGTTCCTCGGTCAGTACACTACCCTAATGATCTTCATCGGCATCAGCACTATAGTTACAGTGGGACTGTGCCTCCTCATGGGCTATACCGGGCAGGTATCCCTGGGACAGGCCGCCTTCTATGGACTTGGTGCCTATTTTTCTGCCGTCCTCAGCAAGACATACAGCGTCGATCCCTGGTTGGCAATGCTGATCGCCGCAGCAGTTACAGGTTCCTTCGCCTATGTCATCGGTTTTCCCATCTTCAGGCTTAGAGGCAACTATCTTGCCATGGCTACCCTGGGACTTGGCCTGATCATGTGGATACTCTTCAGGCAACTGAGCCAGATTACCGGCGGTCCAGACGGCATGGCCGGTATTCCCTATCTATCCGTCGGGGGTTTTGTCTTCGATACTTCCTTCAAACGATATTTCCTGGTCTGGTTCTTCTGCCTCGCTACCCTGTTTATATCGCAGAACATCGTGAGATCGCGGTCCGGCAGAGCGCTCAGGGCCATCCATGGCAGTGAGGCTGCCGCTGAATCAATAGGCATTAATGCAACTCAGTTCAAGGTAAAGATTTTCGTATTGAGCGCTGTCTATGCCTCTCTGGCTGGCAGTCTTCTCGCCCACCACCTCCGCTTCGTCAGCCCCCAGTCCTTTGACTTTCTCGCCTCTGTGAAGTTTGTGGTAATGGCGGTGATAGGGGGGCTGGCCAGTATATGGGGAGCCATTTTTGGGGCCGGTACCACTCGCATATTAAGCGACGAGCTACTGCTCGGGTTCGGTCAATGGGATGTTGTTATCTATGGAGCCATACTGGTCGTGGTAATGATTTTCATGCCCGAAGGTCTGTTTGTCAAACTTAAGGAACTTCTAGATAGATGGCGATTAAGGTATACGCAGAGAGAGACTGAACCGTGAGCGAATCCATACTCGAAACGAGGGGACTGAGCAAGGCCTTCGGGGGCCTCGTAGCTCTGGATAAAGTAGACCTGGCAATTGAGGCAGGTAAGATTACTGCCATCATTGGCCCCAATGGTGCGGGTAAGACCACGCTCTTTAATCTTATTGCAGGTGTATATTCGGTAAGTGAGGGCGAGATACTGTTTCAGGGCATGCCGCTTAAGAACACTCCGCCCCACAAGCGCGCGCGACTGGGCATCGTACGTACCTTTCAACATGTTCTCCTCTTCGGGAACATGACCGTCCTGGAAAATATTATGACGGGCCAGCATCCCCGTAGTCGCTACGGTTTTCTGGCGGCTGCCCTCCGACTCCCCAGGGCTCGCCATGAGGAGGAAACCATCTCCCTCAACGCCATGAAATACCTCAATATGGTGGGGTTAGGAACGCATGCCGAGCAGAGTGCTGTCAGCCTGCCATTGGGCCAACAGAAACTACTGTCAATCGCCAGGGCCCTGGCCACCGAGCCCCGGTTAATTCTACTGGATGAGCCAGGCGCCGGGCTGAACACTCTGGAGAAGCGTGAACTGAGCGATCTTATCCGCCGCATTCGGGAAATGGGAATCAGCGTTATACTGGTAGAGCATGACATGCCGCTGGTGATGGGCCTTGCCGAATGGCTCATTGTACTGGATAGTGGTCAGAAGATAGCCGAGGGCACTGCTGCTCAAGTCCAGAAGGATAAAAGGGTCATCTCTGCTTACTTAGGGGAGGATGAGGAGTAATGCTTACGGTCGAAAACGTGTCAGTCGCTTACGGCCGGATTATGGGGCTGAAAGAGGTTTCCCTGGTTGTGAATGATGGTGAAATCGTAACCATCATCGGGGCCAATGGGGCCGGTAAGACCAGCTTGCTGAATGCCATATCCGGAGCAGTGCCCCTGAAGAATGGCAGGGTCTCGCTGGATCAACGTCAGATTTCAGGACTTGCCTCCCATAGCACCGTGCGGCTCGGCATAGCCTATGTCCCTGAAGGAAGACAAATTTTCGGAGAAATGTCGGTGAAGGACAACCTGACTATGGGTGCCTACACACAATGTGCCCGGAACCGGCTGAGCGTCGTAGCATACATTGGATTGTTCCTGCATAGCCATGCATATCAGTCAAATCTGGAAACGGTGTTTAAGCTCTTCCCCCTACTCAGAGAACGGCTGTCTCAGAAGGCAGGCAGCCTTAGCGGGGGGGAGCAACAGATGCTAGCTATCGGTCGCGCGCTCATGTCCTCGCCTAAAATGCTTCTGCTAGACGAACCCTCCCTCGGGCTGGCGCCTAATCTGGTGAAAGAAATCCTGAAGCTCATAGTAAGGCTGAGAGATGAGGGGCTTACCATACTTCTTATCGAACAGGATGCCACTGCAGCACTCAAGATAGCCGATCGAGGATATGTTATGGAAAGAGGGCGAATTACCATAGAGGGCACCGCTAAAGAGCTCCTGGGTGACGATAGGGTGAGACAAGCATATTTGGGTAAAAGTGTGGCATAGTCTGCAGCACGCATGGTAGAATGATAGTTCGGGAATGACATATTATGAAACAGCTATTATCGGGTAACGAAGCCATAGCGCTGGGTGCATATCACGCCGGCGTGGTTGTGGCGACAGCCTATCCCGGAACGCCGAGCACCGAGATAATGGAAAACATCGCTCGTATGGACGATGTATATACCGAGTGGTCGACCAATGAAAAAGTGGCCCTTGAGGTGGGTATAGGGGCAAGCTACAGCGGTGTCCGAGCCCTGGTATCCATGAAACACGTTGGGCTGAATGTGGCTGCTGATCCCTTCTTTGCAGTTTCCACGACGGGCGTAGTTGGTGGGCTGGTAATAATTTCGTGCGATGACCCGGGAGAGCATAGCTCACAGGGCGAGCAGGACAACCGTCACTTTGCCAGAATCGCGAAAGTACCCATGCTTGAGCCCACCAATAGCCAGGATGCCTATGATTTAATGGAATGGGCCTTCAATATTAGCGAGGAATTCGACACTCCAGTGCTGCTGCGTTCTACCACCCGGATATCTCACTGCAAGACCGTAGTCGATGTAAAAGGAGAGCGGAAAAGCGACTTAAAGAAACCCAGTTTTATGCGCTCGCCCGCAAAATTCGTGATGGTTCCCTCGAACGCCCGAGTCCGGCGACAGGTCATGGAGGAGCGCATTATTAAATTGCAGGCATATGTTGAGGACTTTCCCCTGAATGAGATGCTGCTGGCCGACCGAAAGCTAGGCGTGATATCTGACGGGGTAGCATACCAGTACGCCAGGGAAGTATTCAAGGATGCCTCCCACCTTAAATTAGCGACGATCTACCCCTTTCCCTCTAACCTGATCAGCCGATTCGCCGAGGAGGTGGAGAGGGTGGTTGTAGTCGAGGAGCTTGATCCTTATTTAGAAGATGAAGTTCGACGCCTGGGCATTGCGGTCACGGGTAAAGAGTTCATACCTATAATAGGCGAGCTGGATCCCGAGATAGTTGAGAGAGGTGCAATTCAGGCGGGATTGTTACAGAAAACATCAGGTCCTGCTTCCGTACCAGTATCGCCAGCGCCGCAACTACCGGCGCGCCGGCCTCAGCTATGCGCTGGTTGTCCCCACGTTGCCGCAGAGTTTGTCCTGAGAAGGTTAGGATTTCGTACCACCAGCCCCGGGAAAGAATTGAAGGAAGACGAGTTTATTGTTACCAGCGATATAGGGTGCTACACTTTAGGGGTATATCCCCCGCTTGCAGCTCTGGATACCTGCGCCTGTATGGGAGCCAGCATAGGGACGGCGCTGGGGTTGGAAAAGGCAGGCGTGCCTAATAAAATCGTAGCTGTGCTGGGCGATTCCACCTTCATGCATTCCGGTATTACTGGGCTTATCGACGTGGTGTACAATCAGGGTAGCAATACGATCATAATTTTAGATAATGGAACGACTGCTATGACCGGTCACCAGGGGCACCCCGGCACCGGTATCTCTGCAAAGAATACCAAGACACAAGCAGTTGATCTTGAATCACTGGTAAAAGGCTGTGGTGTAAGAGACGTCACTGTAGTTGATGCATTTGATTTGAAATCCATTGAATCCACCATTAAACAGTCTGTGGCAAATAATGAGCCATCGGTAATAATAGTGAGAGGATCCTGCCCCCTTCACACTCGAGCAAAGAGCACTCCGTATAAGGTGGATGAGGATGAGTGCATCGGCTGCTTTGATTGCCTGGATGTGGGTTGCCCTGCCATCTCCATCCTGGAGGACGAAGCCGTTATTGACCCTGAAGTATGTACAGGTTGCGGTGTCTGTGCCCAGATATGCCCTCAGGGTGCCATATCGGAGAGTAAATGATGAAGGATGTTAATGTGCTAATGGTGGGAGTCGGTGGCTATGGGGTCATCCTTGCCAGCGATGGCATGGCCGAGGTTGGCATGGAAAACGGGTACGATGTTAAGAAGACGGACTCGCTGGGAATGTCGCAAAGGGGCGGGAGTGTAGTGAGCCACGTCCGCTGGGGAACGCAGGTTTTCTCTCCTCTGATAAAAAAAGGTGAGGTCGATTTCCTTGTGGGTCTGGAACAACTGGAGGCTGCGCGATGGGCATCTTTTTTGAAGCCAGACGGAGTGGCCATCGTCGCCGATGTGGTTGTTATCCCGATATCAGCCGTTACAGGCAAGATTCCATACCCAGACTGGGATAAAATCAAAGGGATAATATTACAGTATACCGATGAAATACATCTGGTCCCGGCCATAAGAATCGCTCAGGAGGCTGACAATCCGAGGGCAGTCAACATGGTAATGCTGGGTTTCCTATCTGCGTTTCTGGAGCTGGAGCACAACGCGTGGACTGATGTAATGCGACGCCGGCTACCACCTAAATTCGTAGAATCCAGCGTTAATGCTTTCGACAGAGGTCTACAGGAGGCTAATTCAGTTATAGAAGCAAGGGAGATCAAGAAATGATTCGCGATCCTGAAAACGAGTCAATGCCGCGAGAGACGCTGGAGAGGCTACAATTCCAGCGTTTAAAGGCCAAAGTCGGGGATGTCTATGAGAGGGTGCCTTTCTACCGGCGTATGTTCAAGGAAAAGGGAGTCACCCCCGATGATATACAGAGCTTAGCTGACCTGACCAGGCTGCCATTCACCAGCAAGCTGGACTTTCGAGACAATTACCCTTTCGGGTTGATGGCCGTTCCCATGGAGCAGGTAGTGCGCATCCACTCTTCCAGCGGCACGACGGGCAAGCCAATAATTGCGCCATATACCCGGCATGACGTAGATACCTGGGCCGAGATAATGGCCCGCACTTTAACTTCGGCCGGTACAACAGAAAATGATGTGCTTCAGAACGCTTATGGATACGGTTTATTCACCGGAGGACTCGGTTTCCATCACGGTGCTGAACTCCTTGGGGCTACGGTGATCCCCACGAGTACCGGTAATACCAAGCGTCAGATTCTTATGATACAAGACCTGGGCACCACGGTTATCACCTGTACCCCCTCCTACGCGATTACCCTGCATGAAGCCGCCAGGGAGATGGGCGTTGACCTGCGAGATACCACTCTGCGCCTGGGTATACACGGTGCTGAGCCGTGGTCCGAAAAGATGAGAGAGGATATAGAGGACAGGCTAGGTATCATAGCCATCAATGTCTACGGTTTGACTGAGGTTATCGGGCCAGGGGTATCGGTAGAGTGCCCTTATAAGTGTGGTATGCACATCTGGGAAGACCATTTCCTAGCTGAGGTCATAAACCCGGAAACGGGAGAACAGTTGCCGTATGGTGAAGAAGGCGAACTTGTAATAACGACGCTTACCAAGGAAGCTCAGCCGGTAATCAGGTTTCGCACCAGAGACATCATCAGCCTGAATCCGGAACCCTGTGATTGTGGACGAACGATGGTGAGAATGTCCAGGTTAACAGGACGCAGTGACGATATGTTAATCGTTCGCGGTGTAAACGTTTTCCCGTCACAGATAGAGAGCGTTCTCCTCGAAGTTGAGGGGGTAGAACCTCATTACTTGATCGTTGTGGATAGGCAGCACGCTTTTAAGACTGACGAACTCGAAATATGGGTAGAGGTTTCGGATGAAGTTTTTTCCGACGAGATGGGAAAGATGGAAAATCTGGAGAAAAGGCTACGGTCCGAGATGGATAGCGTATTGGGCATAGCTGCTCGTATTAAGCTGGTGGAGCCCAGAACTATCGCCCGTACGGAGGGTAAAGCGAAAAGGGTAGTAGACCGCAGTGAGCTGTAGTACATTGGGTCATGCAGAGCAATAGCTAAGGGGTGTCAGCAATGAGGTTAAAACAAGTATCCGTGTTTGTGGAGAACGAGCCTGGCCGGCTTGAGGCTATACTTGAAGTCCTTGAGAGGGAGAAGGTCAGTATACGTGCACTCTCGGTAAGCGATACAGCGGAGTTCGGCATAGTGCGCATGATCCTCGACAAACCGGAGGAAGGACTGCAGGCCCTGCGGCAAGCGGAGTTTACAACGAGGGTTGATTGGATGCTAAGTGCTCAGATACCGGACGTTCCCGGCGGGCTACTGAACAGCGTTGCCAAGCCAATGGCCAAAGCCGGTATCAACATTAAATACTTCTATGCTTATATTGGTCACGCAGGGGAAGACAAGGCGATGGTGGTACTCAAAACCAATGACATAGAGAAGGCCGAGGGCATCTTGAAATCGCTATCGGTTGACCAGTAAGCTTTTCAATGGCACTCGATAAACACAGCCACAGAGGAATACTGACTAACAAAGCTTAAATGTTTCGGCCGCTGTCCTAAATCCCTGTAACGAACCTTCAATTACCCGGTCCTCAACGCAATAGGATATACGAAAGTATCCCGGAGCACCAAACCCTTTCCCCGGGACCACCAGAACATTGTACTTCTGTAACTCCTTTACGAAGGCCGCATCGTCCTCAATGGGGGATTCGGGGAACATGTAGAAAGCGCCTGTTGGCTTTTCCATAGAATATCCCATCTCTGTAAGATTTTTATATAGAAGGTCTCTCTTTCTAACATACTCATCGATGTCAACCCAAACATCCTGCAGTGCCCGAACCACGTTCTGCATAAGCGCTGGAGCGTTGACAAAACCAAGTACGCGATTACAGAACACGAATCCGTTGAACAGCTCTTCTCGACCGTCATACTGGGGGTTGATGGCGACATAGCCTATGCGCTCACCGGGCAGGGCTAGATCCTTTGAGAATGAGGTTGTAACGACAGTCCGGCGATGGTACTGAAATACATAGGGGCACTCAACTTCATCGTATACCAGCCTGCGATATATATCATCGCTGATAAGGAAAATTTCCGTCCCCAGTTCCCGTTCCTTTTTATCTAATAGGTTGCCTATCCCCCTCAATGTTTCATCACTGTAGACCACCCCCGTCGGATTATTGGGCGAGTTCACCAACACCGCCCGCGTTCTAGGAGTAATGTTTTCCTCCAGAATCTTCAAGTCCGGCACAAACTGGCTATCCGAAGGAACAATACGGGGTATACCCTGGGCATTATCAATATAGTAAACGTATTCCACAAAATAGGGTGAGAAGATTATTACCTCATCTCCGGCCTCTAAGATGGTTTTAAGCACCACATTGATCCCTCCAGCAGCACCACATGTCATCACTACCTCATTCTGGGTAAAAGGTAGCTCAGTCATGGATGAAAGGTGCTCCGCGACGGCGGCCCGCGTCTCCGGATAACCGGCGTTCGGCATATAGCGGTGCATACCTGCTATTGGTTCATTCACCCATCTGCGAAGCTCCTGGCGAAACTCCTCTGGCGGCTCCATTACTGGATTACCCAGAGTGAGGTCGAAAACGTTGCTCTCACCCAATCTCTTCTTGAGAGCGATTCCCTCTTCAAACATCTTCCTGATCCATCCCCCCGCCGCCATCTGCTGCTGTAACTTTCGTGAGATCGCCATCGGCCTACCTCCCCGTCGATCCGTTATTCAGCGCCTAGTGATAGTACGATTATGC
>JAVLBD010000209.1:0-2216 GCA_031581405.1 Dehalococcoidia bacterium | reverse complement strand
AACGACAAAGACTTTTGATACCGCGGTGAAGCTCTACGACTGGCTAGTGGAGCGCCAGACTGAGAGGATCCATGCCATCGTCGCTCTTGGAGGGGGCATGGTGGGCGACCTCGCCGGCTTTGTTGCTGCCACCTTCCTCCGCGGCTTACCTTTGGTCCAGGTGCCCACCTCACTCATCGCCATGGCTGATGCCGCCATTGGGGGCAAGGTCGCCGTCAACCACCCCAGGGCGAAGAATCTAATAGGCGCCTTCTATCAGCCCTCTCTGGTGATCGCCGATGTGAGCACCCTGACCACGCTCCCGGAAAGGGAACTGGTCTCGGGATGGGCAGAGGTAATAAAGCACGGCTTTATCCTCGATGGGGAGTTAGTCGACTTTCTACAGGCCCATATATCTAAACTGTCATCCCTGGAGGCCGCCCTATCAATAGAGGCCATCCAGCGAAGCGCCATGCTCAAAGCGACTGTGGTTAGTGAGGATGAAAAGGAGCAGGAGCGGCGCATGATACTAAATTACGGGCACACTATCGCCCATGGGCTGGAGGCAGCTACCGGGTATGAGCGCTTCCTTCACGGCGAGGCGGTCGCCATCGGTATGATGGGGGCAGCCATGCTCAGTGAGCGGCTGGGTCTTATCTCACATGACATCGTGGCACGGCAGGCCAAGCTACTGGAGGGTTTTGGACTGCCTACGTACTGCTCCGATGTGGATCGGAATGAGGTAGTACAGGCAATGGCGTTGGACAAGAAGGTGAGAGACCGGGCGATTAAGTGGGTACTACTTGAAGGTATCGGCCAGACCACTATCAGGGACGATGTACCACAGGAGTATGTGGTAGGCGTGCTCAATGAGATAGTGACGTAATCAGGGGTGACCACACCTCATATATTTGAGACCGCTGAAAAAGAGGTGCAGGATACTTCCTGCCGGGGGTCTGGGGGTGTCCCCCAGCCTTGAAAGTCCCCCAAGATTGGGGGATATAGGGGGTTGATTGAGGCTATTTCAGCAATCTCTATTTGATGATAACTAAATCCGTCGGGGTATAACTATATACTTCCGAGCGTACTAAGGGGCTAATTCAGTGTTTACTGCAAACATCCAAACACGAGCAATGGTCATATCGATATGGAACTATATCGAGGTATTAAAGCCACGCGAAACCGTCCTGCTTGCTTTCATCGGCTTTTGCGCTGCGGTGATAGCCGGCGGAGGCCAACCACCACTGGATACGTTGCTATTCGCCACGCTGGCCATTCTTATGGGGAGCGGCGCTGCCAATGGCCTCACCAACTACCTCGACCGGGAGGTCGATGCCAGGATGGAACGGGTAAAGCATCGCCCCCTGCCTTCAAAGAGGATTTTTCCGGCGTGGAAGATGCTGCCATGGGCGATAGGCCTAGCCATCGGCGCCCTGATAATCGCATGGTTCCTGCACTACCTGTGTTTCATCTTCGGTTTAGTCGGACTTATAGTGGCGGTGACATGGAGAAAGAGAATAACCTGCGCGTGGCCCCAGGGTGCTCTCGCGAGCTGTGCCCCTGTGGCTATCGGCTATGTGGCGATCAGTCACCAGCTAGATTTAACACTTCTCCTTCTCTGTATCCTGATCACGATTTGGACACCCCTCCATGTCTGGAGCGTGATGATAGCTAATCGGGAGGATTATCGCCAGGCTGGCATCTGCTATTTCCCTATGTCCTGGGAGATAAAAGACGGGGTAAAGGTACTTCTTGGACTGGCTGTGCTCCTTCTTGCAAGCTCCCTTGCCATCTATTATTTCAGCGATCGTGGCTTTGGTATGCCTTATCTGATTGTTGCATGCATCATGGGTATATTAACGGTTTTTTCTACTGCCCGTCTCGTGTTTACTGGTGTATCCCACGATGCCTGGCGGGTTTACAAACTGACCGCATTCCCTTACCTGGGGGTTCTCTTTCTCACTATGGCCTTAGATCTGTGGCTAGCATGAAGAGACTTAAATGATCACGACAAAGAGGCCTCAACAGATATCGGCATATATGACTAATAAATACAGCATTCCACAATTGCCTTAAATCTAACCCCTGTGAGTATGCATAACAGCTTCACTATAGTCCAACTTCCATAAAGGGCGAGAGAGCGAAAGAATGGATTTTGCGCTTAACGAACAGGAAAAAATGATCCAGAGCATGGCCAGGGATTTTGCCTGGAGATCGGTAAAGCCTGTGGCTATGGA
>JAVLBD010000208.1:0-2226 GCA_031581405.1 Dehalococcoidia bacterium | reverse complement strand
CTATTGGCCTCAGTGTTATCGCAGTTGCTGTATCAAGCTATGCAGAGGTGGGGCTCTCGGCGCGATATCGCCATCAAGTAGAGGCTGGCAATCTCATGGGAGCCGAAGAAATCGATGGGCTGTATGATCTTGTAGTCGAGTGTACGGGAACGGACAATTCTGTTAATCAGGCAGTGGAGCTGTGCCGGCCTAACGGGAAAATTCTATTGCTCGGAACCTACTGGGAAGGTATTTCATTTCCTCAGCTTTCAGCAATGCTGAAAGAGATCACCATTGTTAATTCCTATACATATGCTGCACCTGTATCAGAGCGCGATTTTGATATTGCTGCAGCAATTCTTGCGAGAAACCCCCGGATAGCCAGCGCGCTGATCACACATCGTTTCCCACTGGTAGAAGTAAACCAGGCTTTTATGGTCGCGCGTGACCGAAAAGCAGGTGCAATTAAGGTAGTACTGGAACCCTAGCTTTTCTTGAATAGTTGATGCTCATTACAGTGACACCCGTTTATTACGTATAGTGACATAGACACCGCAATAGATCAGTATCTTCTCACAGCCGCGTATTTCTGCTAGAGCTGCCGTACCATCGAGGATTTAATGAGGCCTTTTCGACTCATTGCCTTGGTGAAAGGAGAAGAGAAATTTGTAGAGGCAGTAACAAGTGGTGGACGAGGCTTTCCCGAGTATCATAAATTACACCCAAAATATTATTGAGGCTCGATATCGGGAGAAGAATGAGCTTAACGCTTTGCATATTTTCTTTGAGCTTAATTGAGCTATCCATATGAGCAGAGAGACTCATTAGAAAGGACATGCTATAGTGGTCGCTATACCTGACCTGTAGATAAGGAAATTGACATCTCTAGGCGTATATGTTATTTTGCTTTAACCTAATCGAGTTGGGGAAGGGAGCCGTATGGGGCAATTACTGGACAGGATGATCAGAGCAGCCAGGCTCGATGCAAAGATCTATACAGAGGTGGAGACGGATGCCACTGCAACGCGACAAGCACTCCTCATAGTTTTGCTCTACAGCATATGTTCCGGGATCGGGTTCGGCTTTGCCGACCTATTAACACTAGGCACGGAGTATTTCTTCGTAAGGATGTTCACGGTACTGGTTGGTGCTCTCGTGTTCTGGTTGTTATGGTCCCGAATTATATACTTTGTTGGCACGACGTTATTCAGGGGGCCGAAGGCCCCTTGGCGGTCTATAGCAAACTATGGCGAGCTGCTGCGCTCCATTGGTTTCTCGGCAACACCGGGGGTATTAATGATATTTGCCTTTGTTCCCTTTCCTGTTGGTGGAATCATAACAATAGTAGCGGCGGTGTGGATGTTCACGGCCACGGTTATTGCGGTTAGACAAGCCCTGGATTTCAGCACCGGGCGAGCCATTAGCACATGCGTTGTGGCAGGAGCGATCTATATGCTACTTCTCATTGGCCTGGTAGTACTGCTGATTATCTTGTTGCCCAGTGATTCGGCTGTGGCATACTAGTGGCATGCTACATATGATTTGTAATCGCTCTATGCAACTATCTAGAGGAGCAGATTAAGTTTCTGTGGGGAAGTTTATTCCGGGTATGATAATGAGTACGGCACCGATGTGGAAATTGACATAGCATTGTATCTGTGCTATTTTGCGCACACCATATGAAACAAGGAGAGGAGGTCGTATGAATCAACTGTATGATAGGATGATAAGAGCAGCAAAGCTCGATGTGAATCTCTATGAAGAGGTGGAGGCAGATAAGACTGCGACGCGTCAAGCGCTCGTCGTGGTCTTGATTTACAGCATATGTGCTGGAATAGGGTCCGGCCTTGCCATGGTATGGGACGAAAGTGTGGGCCATTTCTTCTTGAGCCTATTTGTAGGGCTAATAAGCGCCCTCGTATTCTGGTTGTTATGGTCACTCATTACCTACTTCATTGGCACCAGATTGTTCAAGGGGCCCGAGACCCAATCTAACTACGGCGAACTTTTGCGCACCATTGGTTTCGCTGCTACACCAGGGATATTCATGATATTTGTCTTCATTCCCTATATCGGGGGATTTATATCGTTTGTAGTGTGGGTTTGGATGTTGATCGCCATGGTCATTGCGGTAAGGCAAGCCCTGGACTTCACTACCGGGAGAGCAATTGGCACCGTTTTGGTCGGAGGCATTATCTACCTAGCGGTCCGTCTTATTATCGGTCTATTCGGGCTGGGCATATAGGG
>JAVLBD010000207.1:0-2238 GCA_031581405.1 Dehalococcoidia bacterium | reverse complement strand
GAAATATTCCTTCGGTACTCCCAGCTTAAGCCCCTTGAGATCGGGGATGAGCGACTCTGTATAATCGGGAACGGGATAGTTAACCGATGTCGAGTCCTTCGGATCGTATCCTGCGATAACATTCATCACCAGCGCTGAGTCCGTGACATCCCTGGTCATTGGCCCGATCTGGTCCAGTGAGCTGGCAAAGGCTACCAGGCCATATCGGGACACCCGTCCATAGGTGGGCTTAAGGCCCACGACGTTGCAGAACCCGGCTGGCTGGCGAATGCTCCCCCCTGTGTCGGATCCCAGGGCATAGATCGATTCTCCGGTGGCTACTGATACTGCTGGTCCTCCACTTGAGCCGCCGGGGACGCAGGCAGTGTCCCACGGGTTATTGGTGGGATAGAAGGCGGAGTGCTCATTAGATGAGCCCATAGCGAACTCATCCATGTTCCCCTTGCCCACCATCACCATACCTTCCTGGTTCAGCCTTTCCACCACCGTGGCGTCGTAAGGCGGGATAAAATTCTCCAGCATCTTCGAAGAGCAGGTGGTTGTAACACCCCTGGTACACATATTGTCTTTAATCGTCACCGGTATACCGGTTAAGGGCGTGGAATCCTCACCCTTAATTCGCTCATCGGCCTGCGCCGCCTGGCTAAGGGCCCTATCCCCGGTTACGCTAACGAAGGCATGAACCTTTTCTTCGGTCTTTTCTATACGTTCCAGCACAGCCCTGGTTAGCTCCAGAGAGGAGACCTCTCTGTTCTTGAGAAGCTGGTGAGCCTGGTGGATGGTCAGCTCATAGAGTTTCAACTTCTTCCCCTTTTCCCACTAGTACGATGTGTACCGGTAAAGCCTCAGTCAAATCTCTTATCACCTTGGGGTTCCAGTTATAACGGTTCCCCCTACTCCAGCACCGGCAGCACCCTGAAGTAGCCCTCCTCCTGGCGCGGTGCGTTGGCCAGGATGTCGTCCCGGGCCAATGAGGGTGCGATCTCGTCTTCCCGAACCACGTTCTCCAGGGGTATCGGGTATGCTGTAGGAGGAACATCGCTGGTATCGATCTGCTGCAGAATCTTGAAATTCTCCAGGATATCGGACAGCTGCTCCCGCAACCTTTCCAGTTCATCCTCGGAAAGGTACAACCGGCAAAGGGTAGCGATGTGCAGTACCTCTTCACGACTTAGATTCATGTTCTCCACTCCCTAGGTGGCGGTATCGCTGATTATAGCACCTAACTATCGACCCGAGCAATATTTTATACGAAAAATAAGGAGGATTCTACTTAACAAAACCACTTACATGTGTTATTCTCGCCTAATTTTAGGCTCCACGTATAAGCTGAAAAGGTATAAAATAAGGTGGTGATTCCAGTGGTGATGAGGCTTAATATAGATGAGTACAGAAGGGTACGGCTTTAAAGCCGCACACTGAACTCGTTCAGATAGACAGGTGATACCCTTTTGATATTGATACTTGTTGGAACCATGAAAGATGGTGAAGGCAAGATAGTTACAAAATGGGAAACATGGGATCATAACGAATGGGTAACTTATAACGGGGCTACCTATTGGAGGGTAGCCCCCTTTTTTATCCCCCTAAACAACCTACATTAGCACCGCTTTAGCGACAAAAAGCATGCTCACCACTTTGTAACAGCCATGTGAAGGCCTGATATTGTTTGGTAAGTAGTTGGGGCTACCGGATACTGGGTGACCCATTTGTTATTGCACAGGGGGATTGACAAAATGCTACAGAGTGCTATAATCCTCTAATTTTGAGCTAGCTAAGAGGGGTATGAAATATGAGCGGCAAGGTATTCTTTGAGGCAAATCCAGTACTGAAGCAAAAACAACCCTGTCACTGTATACGGGTATATGAATGCGATCAGTGTGGGTTTAAGTGTTCCCTAAGGTGGGATTTCAAGTTACATATGGCTAGAGCACACGATGCTCGGTGGACAATGTTCACGGAGACTGACAAGGGTGCTGTTGGAATCCCTGTGTATAATGAGCCGTCTAGTGAGATTAGAACGGGCACTCTGATAAAAAGTTAGTGAGGATTATTCCCGTAGTTGGAGGGGAGGTGAACAGGGTGGAGAAGTTAATCTTTACCCAGGAGAAGGTGGGAAAGTACGGAATCATAGGCTTGCCTTTGCGAATGCTTGCCTCAAGCCTTGTTCGTACATTCTGACAGAGGTAGGGATAGGCAAGTATCAAGAAAGTAGGGGGTACCCACCAATAGGTAGCC
>JAVLBD010000206.1:0-2248 GCA_031581405.1 Dehalococcoidia bacterium | reverse complement strand
AGGATGGGATGTTACTAAAAAGGATTCTACGTTGAAAATAGGTTTTTCCCAAATGAGGCAATTGTTCTATTTTGTACGTAAAACCATACGGAGGCATACTTGATTTAGAATTAGGAAACCGCTGCTCTGTCCTCTGAGCTACAGGGGCCCTTTTCGCTCTTCATGACCGCTGCCCCGGATACCCCATTCATGGTGGAGATAGGGGGACTCGAACCCCCGACCTCTGCGATGCGAACGCAGCGCTCTCCCAGCTGAGCTATATCCCCAGCGTGGCGAATTATAGCAAAGGCCATAGCTTTGTGTCAAGGAAACGTACTCGTCCAGTACATTGGTAATACATCACAGCTAGCCCGTCTACTCAATCATTGCTAGGACCTCGATTCATCAGGGGGCGAAGCAATGACGGTCGCCTCGCTGAGATTGCTTCGGCACTTCGCGCCTCGCAATGACAGTGAAGGTGTTTGATCTTGACAAGCCTCGCAATGATAATTGGTATGGCGTACTTTAATGATGGTGGGCTATCACCAATCTATATGAACGAGATCATGTATTCACTTTCACCGCGGAAGCCACCCTCTTCATAACGCTATTTCCCGATGCAGAAATTGCTGAAGATGGCCTCCAGAAGCTCCTCGCTCACTGTCTCGCCGGTGATCTCACCGAGAGAATTGAGGGCAGCTGTGATGTCTATGGTGATGAAATCGTCGGGCATTTGGGACCGGATACTCGATAAAGCCTGCTCAAGGTGACCATCCGCCCGCTCCAAACAGGCCTTGTGACGGGGGTTGGAAATTAGCAGGGTATCCGATGTGGATACTTTGCCGCCGAGGACACAATTCACCATCTGCGCCTCTAATTTATCCAGACCTTCTCCTGTCAGGGCTGACATGGGGACAGTGGTCCAGGAGAGATGAGCTAAAGCAGCCCGCCGTGGCCGGTCGCACTTGTTGGCGGCTACCAATACCTCCTTCCCTGATAGAAGAGCAATGATGTCTCGATCGGAGCCTCTTAACGGGGTGCTGGCATCAATGACCAAAAGGACGAAGTCAGCCTGCTCGATAGCTTTATGGCTGCGTTCTACACCCATAGACTCGACCAAACCCTTGCGCTTCACAATACCTGCGGTATCGACAAGGACGAATGGCACCCCCTTCAGGTTCACCACTTCCTCCAGTGTATCCCTCGTCGTTCCCGGAACAGGGCTGACAATAGCACGACTCTGTCTGAGCAGGCAATTTAACAGGCTTGATTTACCCACATTGCGGCGTCCCACAATTACAGTCCTGACTCCCTGGCGATAGACGATCCCCTGATTGGCGCTTGAGATGAGTTCTACCAGCATACTACGTGCCCTTTCCAATAGAGGGATTATCTCCTGCTCCACCACCTCATCCTCAGGGAAATCGATCCTCGCGGTAAGATAGGCAAGAACGCCGATTAGCTCAGCGCGAACAACATGCAGGGACTGTGATAAGCTTCCCCTTAGACCTCGTACAGCAACCCTCAAGCTCGCCTCCGTCTTTGCGCGCACCACATCTAGCACCGATTCCGCCTGAGCCAGGTCTATCCTTCCATTCAGGAAAGCCCTCAGGGTGAACTCGCCCGGGTTCGCCATTCTGGCTCCATGCCTTAGCACTAAATCCATGACTCGCTGCAGTGGGGAAGGGCCGCCATGGCAGTTGATCTCCACTATATCCTCTCTGGTATAGGTATGAGGCGCAGCCATATAGGAGACCAGCACCTCATCGACAATCTCGTCAGTTGCCGGGTCGATGATATACCCAAAGACGAGGTGATGGTCTGTCAAGGAGCGAGGGAACACCTTCTCCGCGATTGCTAAGGCATCGGGTCCGCTGAGGCGTACGATCCCTATTCCGCCCTCGCCCAGGGGAGTGGAAAGGGCTGCGATCGTGTCATTGTACATAGCCTGGTAAGTATACATCCTGCTCCCCAGCTCATCAAGGGAATGGCGGACCCAAGCTGTGCTTGACAGACATGCTTCATTCATTATATCATGTGTCGATATCTCCTACCGATATTAGAAGGGAGCAACGTGCTAAAGGATTTCTTTTTGGGTTTCATTAAGATTCACATCCTATACCACGCTTCACGGGATCCAATTTACGGAGTCGAGATACTGGAGGAACTGGGGCGGCACGGATACCGGTTAAGCCCGGGGACCTTATACCCCACGCTGCATCGCCTAGAGAAGGAGGGCTATCTGGAGAGCAGATCAAAGGTGGTCGGC
>JAVLBD010000205.1:0-2253 GCA_031581405.1 Dehalococcoidia bacterium | reverse complement strand
GTTGACTATGTCGATATATATGGTCTACAATAAAAATGTGTGGGAGAACAATGAAGCTATCTACTAAAGGAAGATACGGCACTAGAGCACTATTAGACGTCGCTCTTCATCAAGATAACAGCCCAGTGCAATTAAAAGTTATTGCCCAAAGACAGCAGATTTCCCTTCACTACCTGGAGCATATTATCGCTCCTCTTTTAGCAGCGGGGTTATTAAGGAGCACTCGGGGAGCGTATGGTGGGATATCGCTGGGTAAACCACCCCAGGAGATAGTACTAAGTGAAGTGATTCAAGTTTTAGAAGGTTCCATAACCCCCGTGGAATGCGTTGATGATCCTAATGTATGTTCACGTGCCCATATCTGTGTAACTCGCGATGTCTGGACAGATGTAAAAAAAGCCATGGCAGGGGTTTTAGAATCCATAACCCTACAAGATTTAGTAGAACGGCAAAAAGATAAACAGAAGCTCGAATCCACAATGTATTACATATAATTTGCAGTTACAATCATGGAGTTACTTCGAATGCCACAGATAGCTAATGACATTACCCAATTAATAGGTAAAACCCCACTAGTCAGATTGAACAAGGTGACCTGGGGACCGAATGCAGAAGTTGTGGCGAAGCTGGAGTCGTTTAATCCCTGTGGCAGTGTTAAGGATAGAATTGGCGTGTCCATGATTGAGGCTGCCGAGAAGGCAGGCTCAATTAAGAAGGATACTGTAATCATCGAACCTACCAGTGGCAACACGGGTATAGCCCTCGCCTTCATCTGTGCTGTCAAAGGCTACCGCTTGCTTCTCACAATGCCCGATACTATGTCCCTGGAACGCAGACAGCTTTTGGCAGCCTTCGGAGCAGAGTTAATATTAACACCGGGGTCGGAAGGGATGACAGGTGCAGTGAGAAAGGCAGAGGAGTTGGTTGTCAAAATTCCCAATTCTTTTATGCCACAACAGTTTAAAAACACAGCTAATCCCAAAGCCCATCGTGAAACTACTGCCAAGGAGATCTGGGATGATACCGAAGGTAGGGTAGACATCTTGGTGAGCGGTGTAGGAACTGGAGGCACTATTACAGGGGTTGCGGAGGCGATTAAGGTAAAAAAGCCTGAGTTTCTGGCTATTGCAGTCGAACCGAAAGACTCGCCAGTCCTCTCCGGTGGCAAACCAGGATCCCACAAGATTCAGGGGATCGGCGCCGGATTCGTTCCCGAAGTGCTACGGACAAACTTGATTGATGAAGTTATCCAGGTCAGCAATGAAGATGCAGGTATAATGGCACGAAGACTGATCAGAGAAGAGGGCATCTTAGCCGGTATATCCTCTGGAGCGGCAACCTGGGCCGCTCTTCAGATTGCCAAAAGAACTGAGAATCAAGGTAAGCTTATCGTAGTCATTCTTCCCGACAGCGCTGAGCGTTATTTGACAACCTGGCTTCTCCAAGAGAATCCTCCAACTATGCAAACTAACATATAGAATCGTTGGATATACATAGGAAACTAGCTTGTTTAGAACTATAAAGGAAGATATACGTACTGTTTCCACTAAGGATCCGGCAGCAAGACACTGGGTGGAGATCATCTGCTGCTATCCGGGCTTACATGCCCTATGGTTCCATCGGGTAGCCCATTTCCTGTGGTGTCATAGACTCCGCCTCCTTGGCCGTTTGCTCTCCCACCTGAGTCGCTTCTTGACCGGGATCGAGATCCACCCCGGAGCCAAGATTGGCAGTAGATTCTTCATCGACCATGGTATGGGAGTGGTCATCGGGGAAACAACAGAGATCGGGGATAATGTCCTGCTCTATCAGGGGGTTGTCCTCGGTGGGACCACCCATGAGAGACTGAAACGCCATCCAACTCTGGGTAATAACGTGGTTGTTGGAGCGGGAGCCACACTGCTGGGTGCCATTACCATTGGGGATGGAGCGAGGGTTGGTGCTGGCTCTGTGGTAGTAAACTCCGTACCCCCCGGGGCAACTGTAGTGGGAATTCCGGGACGCGTGGTGACGGATGGTATGGGACCATCTGAGGCTCTGGAGCACGGTAAACTACCCGACCCGGTTAACGAGGCACTCAGGCTTATCGCTGCCGAGCAGGCAGGCCTAGCAGAGCGCATCCAGAAGATCGAGGAATCCCTCGAGATTCAAAAAGATAGCAAAGCGTTACATAAACAAAATAACGATAATGGCATGGCTCACGGATAACTGAGGAGGAAGAAGTGACAAAAACCATTGCAGAGATAAACGAAA
>JAVLBD010000204.1:0-2258 GCA_031581405.1 Dehalococcoidia bacterium | reverse complement strand
CCTCCTCAACAACCTTGACGTGTGTGGACGGCACAGGCCAATTCTCATTCCTCGCCGTTGCTAAAGCCCAAAACTTACCCAATAGCTCCTGACTTTCCGTGAGGCAGGACGCTAGGTAAGCAGTATGGAATGGTTCGATCCGTGATGTTGTTCGACGATGTATCTCGAAAATGTTCATGCTTCCTACTTTATCAGCGTGTATTATACCATCGTCTCATTTGGCGTGCTTTGACATGCTCAGTCTCTGCAGCGTAGCCTTGCCTTGCCCGATGGGGCTTCGCCCCGGGGCTTGCGGCTTCGGCAGCGCTGCCTGACGCCCCCGCCCATGCAACGGCTGCGCAGCGGTTATGTGGGGGGGCTTTTTACGCTTTTTACGCATTCTATCCCTGAAGGAGTTCTTTATCGCAGCCGTAGCAACCCCTCACCAGGTACGGCTCGGTGAATCCTTGCCTTTGCTCGATGGGGCTTCGCCCTGGTGTTGAGGCTACGCCCCGGGGCATGCGGCTACGGTATCACCTCACTATTCCCCACCCTTGCAACGGTAGCGGAGGGACGATAATAGCTGCCCGTTCTGGAGTGAAAGTTATCCGGTTCCATGATGCACGACATACCCATGCCTCACTCATGCTGAAGCAGGGAGTACATCCCAAAATAGTGCAAGAACGACTCGGCCATGCTACAATAGCCGTGACGCTAGATACCTACAGCCACGTTGCGCCTGGACTGTAAGAGGCTGCGGCAGCCGGCTTTGAAAAGCTCGTGTTTCCGAGACTTGAAAATGAGCCTTAAAAAAATGATTATTAGCAAAACGCAATTTTGTCTGCCAGAGGAAGGTCTTACTGGGCGATTTTTAGCTATAAAAATGGTCATGGAGAGGTGTCCGAGTGGTTTATGGTGCCGCTCTCGAAAAGCGGTCTCGCTTATGGCGAGCGTGGGTTCGAATCCCACCCTCTCCGCTTTTTATACCCTGGCTTACATAGTATCAGTTGATATATTTTCTCCCTGCGGAGAGGTGCTGGAGTGGCCGATCAGGCGCGCCTGGAGAGCGCGTGTCGCCTTTTGGTGACCGTGGGTTCGAATCCCACCCTCTCCGCTTTTTTATATCAACGATTGCAGGGAGGCTGCTGAAATAGTCTCAATCAACCCCCTCTATCCCCCAGTCTTGGGGGATTTTTAAAGCTGGAGGATACCCCCAGGCCCTCATCCCGATTGTATCGGGGTACCACTTTTTCAGCGATCTCACATTTAATGGAAAAAAGAGATTGTAATTAATACAGTTGTGGTTGGTACGGCGTGCAGGATATTACGATAAAACGTATTTGCCCACGTGATAGTACTATGTTATAATATGCCAACATAGCATAGGTGAACCCTAAAGGAAGTGAAAAGTATGAAGGTTTCTATCATTGAACCAAAGACCCCTTTCTATAATTTCTACAGTGCTTTTATAAAATACCTGCCACTACTAGGACCCATCTACCTCGGTACCATACTTAAAAACGAGGGGCACGATGTCACCGTCTATAACGAGAACATGAAAGAGATAGACTATTCCCGGATCAAAGACTCGGATGTCTTGGGACTTTCTATGATAACGGCTACTGCCCCCCACGGCTACGAGATAGCCGAGAAATTCAGGCAGCTCAATCCCAAGGGAAGGGTGATCATCGGCGGCAGCCATGCTACATTTGTTCCCGAGGAGGCAGCGCAATATGCGGATCACGTAGTAACCGGGGAAGCTGAGTCGGTGATATGTGATCTGGTTAGTAATGGCGGGGAGAAGATCATCAATGGCAGCCCGCTAGAAAACCTTGATACTGTGCCCTTTCCCGATTTCTCTATAGTGGACGGGGTAGACACCAATGGGAAACGCATGCAGATAACCCCGGTTTCTACATCCCGGGGCTGCCCCTTTGACTGTACCTTCTGCTCCGTTACCGCCATGTTCGGCAGGAAATACCGCTACCGATCCACGGATAGTGTTATGGACGAGATATCGCGGTTCAAGCACCGGCGCATCTTTTTCTATGATGATAATTTCGATGCCAACAAGGCCAGAGTCAAAGATCTGTTAAAGAAAATGATCGAGCATAAGATAACCCCTAAGTGGATAGCGCAGGTCAGGGCAGATGTGGCCGAGGACGAGGAGCTAGTGGAACTGATGGCCAGGGCAAACTGTAATCAACTGTGTATCGGCTTCGAGTCGGTAAACCCGGAGGTGCTGAAGAAATATAATAAGAAACAAACTCCCGAGGACA
>JAVLBD010000203.1:0-2258 GCA_031581405.1 Dehalococcoidia bacterium | reverse complement strand
CCTGCTCATTACCTTTGCCCTCCTCAGCACCCACATTGAGGAGACCAACAGTGGGATTGTCAACACCATGGAAGATTTTAGTATAAACAACACCGGCCGCAGCAAAGCTCAGCAGGTGGCTTGGCTGACAACCTACATTAACTCCGAGGTCCAGAACCACGGTATCTGGAGCCAATCTGAGAAAGGCACCCCCAAGAAAGGGCCGCTCCACGCCTGGTATAGTTCCCAAATATCGCATGGCACAGACCGCAGCGGCAGCTGTAGAACCAGCACTCACCACGGCGTCGGCTTCGCCCTCCTTGACAAGCCTGGTAGCTACTGCCACCGAGCTGTCGGTCTTACGCAGGGCAGCCATGATTGGATCCTCCCCATCCTTTATTACCTCGCTTGCTTCAACCAGGCGAACAGGGAGATGGGTTATGTTAATCTCGCTAAGCTCCTTCTCGACCTCAGCTTTCCGACCTACCAGTATTATCTCTACCCCTAAATCCCTGGCGGCCTGTACTGCTCCCCTGACTATCTCTCCGGGAGCATAGTCACCACCCATCGCATCAACCGCTATCCGTAACTTCGGGCCTGTATTGCTTGCTTCTCCCATGACACTTCCTCTCTTTATAAATTAAACCTTATAGGAGACTGCTGAAATACTCTCAATCAACCCCCTATATCCCCCAATCTTGGGGGACGTCTAAAGCTGGAGGACACCCCCAGACCCCGGCAGGAAGTATCCTGCACCCCTTTTTCAGCGGTCTTAATAGATTAAAGCTACCAGCTATGGCTTATTGCGTCCCCCGAGCAAACATCGTGACAATTCTTTTCATGGTTACAGCTATGTAACCCCGGGCATAAGAATTCCAATTCCTTCCTTGCCTCTTCTTTCACCCTGGCATTTAGCTGACCGCTGTCATCCTTCTCTACGATGAATATTCCCGACGGACAGGCCTGCACGCAATCGCCGCAACCATTACAACGTCCAGTATCTATGGTGATAGTATATTCCCCAGTGCCATCAGTGTAACCGTAGTGAATCTTCATTGCCTGTGTGCTCTCCTTGCCCGATCGCTCCTGAGCCAGGATTGCTGCTCCCAGGGCGCCGATTATCTGCGGATCCTCACTAAGAAGTGGCTCCATGCCCGTCTTTTCTCTGAGCTTTGCCACCATCCCTCTATTCTTGGCAATACCCCCGGTTATGCTGAACTCCTTCTCTATGGACACCCGCTTTAAAAGATTGAGACTACGAGTGGCAATGGCCTCATGCAAACCGGCCAGGATATCGGCCTTAGATATTCCTTGCCTGTGATATAACATGGCCTCCGATTTGGCAAAAATAGCACAGATGGTATTAAAGGGGATAGCCTTATTTGATTGGAGAGCCAGGTCTCCAATCTCTTCTAGCGGTATGTTCAACACATCAGCTATCATCTCAAGGAACCGGCCGGTGCCCCCGGCACACTTGTCATTCATGATGAAGTTGGTTACGTGGCCATCTCCATCGCAGCTAATCGCTTTGCAATCCTGGCCCCCCATATCCAGGATGGTCCGCACCCCGGGAAAATACCAGTTAATACCCCGTGCATGGCAGCTTATCTCGGAGATATTCTCATTAGCGAAGGGAACCAGTACCCTCCCATAGCCAGTAGCGACGATATACTGCACATCATTAAGGGAAAGACCAGGACCTTTCAGGGCTTCTTCTATCGCCATGTTAGCTGTCTTCACACTCTCGGGACCGGTATCACGGATCACCGATGATAGAATTGAGCCATCATTTATTATCACTGCCTTAGCCGCTCGGGAACCAATATCTATCCCAGCGAATATCACTTATTTGACACCTTTTTCTATATTTTCTCTTGCAATAATAGCTGCTCCCAATGCAGCAATTATCTGAGGCACGTCTGGCACCAGAATCCTAAAACCCATCTCTTCCTCTAGAATTTTAACCAATCCCCTATTCAGAGCCACACCACCAACCGCAGCCACATCTCTATCAACACCGATTCTCTTACACATTGATACGACGCGGCTCACCACCGAATAATTAATTCCAGCGATGATATCCTCCTTAGGAGTAGGTGGGTCGCGGTGTACATGCGATACTACCTCAGATTCAGCAAACACGGCACAAGTACCGGATATGTCCGCCTTATGTCTAGCCTGAAGGGAAAGCATTGACATTTCTTCCATAGGTATTTGCATCAGCTTTGCCATCTGTTGTAAAAATATGCCGGTACCGGCAGCGCATTTATCATGGTTGG
>JAVLBD010000202.1:0-2307 GCA_031581405.1 Dehalococcoidia bacterium | reverse complement strand
GGGACGGAGAAAATCAGCAGCTCAATAAAGCATAGGCTGGACGGTATTCAGATCGTTGCCCAGACTCCCTGCCACGTTTTATGGCCCAACGATATTATGGGTTTCGATAATCCTGGGAAGCCATATATGTTGGCAGGCCTGGTGAAAGCGCTGGGAGCTACAGTTCCCAGGTATAGCAGGGAAGCTCAGTGCTGCGGAGGTGCCGGCGGGTTTGCAGCGCGGAGTCATAAAGAGGCTGTGGCTTTTGCAAAGAAGAAATTTGATGCTATAAAGGCGGAAACCTCCGCTGAGGCGATAGTCGTTTCCTGTATAACCTGCCTGATGTGGATGAATAATGTTCAAACGGAGTTTGGTGAGGAGTACGGTGAACCATTGCCGGTATTTGATTATAATCAATTATTGGCACTCTGCATGGGATTCGACCCGAAAGAGGTAGCCAGTATTGCAGAGACACCAAAGATTCAAACCGAACCAAGGGATAGGTTCATCCAAAAAATCTTAGCTGATTCCTCTTTGGTACAATCTGGAACTGCATAAAGAAATCCCTGGTACTTCGCACTGAAATTATACCGAATAATCCTTCATAATTTCCCTGGCAAATGCACGCGCGCGCTCCAACCTCGTCGCATCTGGTTGTCCCAAAGTCTCCGGGCGCTCTTCAGCCCAGGCAATCAGATCGGGGTCTCCACTGGACTTCATCATATCAGCCACTTTCTCGGATAGTTCTCCTCGACAGTGAAATAGTCCGATCACGTTGCCACCGACAACTACTGCCCGACAAGCGTCCAACCATTGAAGAAGCAGTTTGTCATCCTCTGGCGAAGCATGGGTTACGAAGAGTACAATATCCTTCCCCGCGGCATGCTCTTCCAGGAAGGCCTTGGCTGGTTGTGCCGGACCGTATATTTGAATAGGAAACCCGACGAAAGCGAGGTCATAACCCTGGAGGCTATCAATCTCATCTAGCGCCTTAAGCTCCTTTTCGGTCCGAATCTCTTCGAATATGGCCTCGGCAACCTTCCTGGTATTCCCGGTCTGCGACATATAGGTAACTATAACTTTCATGTTTATTTCCTCCTTGCTAACATTCTCGATTACTTCGAAATACGTGGGAAATGAGGTATGATCAGCGTTCACCTGCTCGTACTAGGAGAGATCGATCATGCAGACTGTCCGTATGTATTTAGCGCTTGAGTCTTTGGCCACTGCTGTATTCATTTGAACAGTGATGTTAGTACCGTCTTTACGTACCATCCTGTAACGTTTGTGGTAGTCAAAGCCTTTCGATAAAACGTCACGCAAGCTTACTTGAGCTTTCTCGCGATCATCTGGATGGATGAGATCAAGTATGCCCTTACCAATAATCTCCTCAGATGCATATCCTAGAATCTCTCTTGATCTACTGTTGCAATCCAGAATGATTCCTTCGCTATCTATTGAAATAATCAGATTAGCAGCGCTCTCGTATACGGAACGATATCTTTCCTCGCTTTTTCGTAATAGCTCCTCCAGCCTTTTACGTTCAGAGATGTCGCGGAAGGTGACGACAGCTCCAACGAGCTTGCCCTTATCGATAACCGGGGTACTCGTATATTCCACCTGAAATGATGTGCCATCTCTCCGCCAGAACACTTCATAGTCCACGCTCGTATGGACAGTGCCATCCTTGAAAGCCGCATAAATAGGACACTGTGATTGAGGGTAGACAGTGCCATCAGGTTTCGAATGGTGTACAAGTTCGTGATGGAGTTGACCGATCAGGTCAGCCGGCTTGTAGCCTAACATGCGTGCTGCAGCTGGGTTCACAAAGGTCGTCCTGCCATCCGTGTCCAGCCCGTAGATCCCTTCGCCAGCTGCTTCCAGTATCAGTTCATTGCGTCTTCCCAGCTGTTCAACCACCTCGTCTACCCATTTATGCGTCGTAACGTCGCGTGCAAAAATTACTATTCGAGTGACCTCGCCTCTAACACCATGAACGGGATAGATCCGGTGATCGAGGATCATCCCTTCACGTTCATCTTCAAAATGGACAGGCTTTCCTGTGCGAATTACATCGTTTATCTGTGCTTTTCTCGAGGCCTGCAGGTCATCAGGCAGGAGATCGTAGAAGTTGGTATCGATCATCTGCTCCAGGCCCACGCCATATCTTTCAGACGCTACCTCGTTTGAGGCGAGTATGAATCCTCTTCGATCCATTAATATCACTGAATCGGTGGTAGAATCGAGGATCTGCCATGCGCTCTCCTCGCTTTCACCCAGAACATCCTTTGACTTCTTGAGGTCTTTCAGCATTCGGTTAAGGCCAAA
>JAVLBD010000201.1:0-2379 GCA_031581405.1 Dehalococcoidia bacterium | reverse complement strand
ACGCTCCCCATATGATAACCTTCGGAGGTCTAAATCAATTTTGGAAAAGGCATGGCAGGCAAAAAGAGAGAATGACTATTGATGAAATTGGGGAAGCGTTTGAAAAACGATTAAGCAATTTAAATCGATTAGACCGTTTCTTATTTACCCGAAAGGCAGAAATTCTGGAGAGTATAGGAGAAAAAACATATATGGTGATTTCGTCTTCGCCTGCCTATCTGCGTGACGAAGCTGTTTTCGATATCTATGATAGGAACTTGCGAGGAATAATATTAAATCCTCCATCATTTAGGGGGACTTTTGGAAGCATAAACTGCGGGCGGCCTTACCCAACCATCAATGGCTTGAGAGCGGATAACCGCACTCCTTATTGGGAGAGTCAGTCTGAACAAGGCGACTACTTGGAGGTATTCCGCAATGGCTACGTTGAATATGGCAATTTGATTCCGCGATCTGGCCAGGATTTGCATTTTGCCTCCAAAAAAGACGCTGCATACATCGTAAATTTCATTATGTTTATCGAGCAGGTTTATGGAACCTATCTGCCAAGAATGCCTTTAGTGCTCAATTTCGTAATCTACAATGCTGATGATATGTGGCTTGCTGCGACTGGACAAGTTTCAGAAGAAGACAAGTTAGTTAAGTGGCAAGGACAACATCTTGAACTGGAAAAATTCTACATTGAAAACCTTGCTGATGAAGCTAAACTGTTGCCTAAAAGGATAAATGACCGCATATGGCAAGCTTTCCACCGTGAAAGAGCCGTCCTTTTCGATGATGAGGGCAATTTGACGATCACTTAAGCAGTAGAACATCTTCGCGCATTTGGAGGCGATATGGAACTACTTTTTGAAACCGATCTGCCCAATCTATTCTACCGGGGGAAGGTGCGCGATACGTATAACCTGGGTGATAGCCTGCTATTAATCGCTACCGACCGCATCTCCGCCTTCGATGTGGTCTTGCCCTGCGGTATCCCGGACAAGGGCATGGTCCTGAACCAGCTCTCCGCTTTCTGGTTTGAAAAGACGGCGCATCTTATCCCCAATCATCTCATTGCGGTGGTGGACGATACTCAATGGTTAAATGACACCTATGGCGAGAAGATCGGCTCTGGCAACTACTCCTTTCCCGGCTATGTAGCGCGCCGCTCTATGGTGGTGAAGAAGGCGGAGCGCATCGACATCGAGTGCGTGGCACGGGGTTACGTCTCCGGCTCAGCGTGGGCTGAATACCAGGAAAAGGGCACCATTGCAGGCATTCCTTTCCCTAAAGGGCTTATGGAGAGCGAAAAGCTTCCTGAGCCTATCTTTACCCCGTCAACTAAGGCAGACTCAGGGCACGATGAGCCTATCACCATCGATGAGATGAAACGGATTGTAGGCGAGAAACTTGCTGACGAGTTGATGGATAAGACCATGGGTCTATTTCGTTACGCCCATGACTATGCCCTGGAGCATGGCATCATCATCGCCGACACCAAGTTCGAGTTCGGCTGGCTGGACGATGAGATGATCCTCATCGACGAGTGCCTGACACCGGACTCCAGTCGCTTCTGGGACACAAGCCTTTACCAGGTGGGATGCTCTCAGCAAAGCTTTGATAAGCAACCGATACGCGATTGGCTCATTCAGGCTGGGTGGGACAAAGAACCTCCCGCGCCCATGCTGCCTGAGAGTGTCATAGCGCAGACGACCGAGAAGTATCGTGCGGTGTATCACCGGCTCACCGGCAAGGAACTCTAGGGTGGAGGTCGTGAACAGAAACGAGGTTGAGACCTTTATTACCAAGGACTCCTCTGAGATTCGGGAAATCCTGGCCCCGAAGAACTCCTCTATAATGAACCAGAGCCTGGCTGAGGCGATGTTAGCACCTGGAATGGGCACCGACGAGCATTTTCATCCAAAAGCAGAGGAGATATATTATATACTCGATGGCAGGGGCAGGATGCAAATCGATGGTGAGGAAAGAGAGGTCGAACCCGGCGATGGCATAGCTATTCCACCTGGCAAGAGGCATATGATTTGGAACATCGGTGGCTCAGACCTTGTTTTTATGTGCTGCTGCTCACCGGCTTACAGCCACGATGATACTGTCATCGTGGAAAAAGGGACTAGCCTTCAATAACCCCTTTGGTACTGGGCACCTTGCCAACGATTCGCTCATCGATTTTAGTGGCGCTATCCAGCGCCCGTCCCAGTGCCTTGAAAATGGCCTCCGCCTTGTGATGATCGTTGTGCCCGGAAAGTAACTTCACGTGTAAATTCATCTTCGCCTCCTTGGCGAAGCTCTCAAGGAACTCGTGTACTGTCTCGCTCTCCAGTTCGCCGATCGTTTTCCTCCTAAACTTCAATGGAGGATCAATCACAGCATATCCCC
>JAVLBD010000200.1:0-2416 GCA_031581405.1 Dehalococcoidia bacterium | reverse complement strand
CTCCTTGTTAATTCGGTTATGCTATACACTTAACATAATAACTCTGAATCAGAATAGAGATTATATTATTCGAGACCGCTGAAAAGAGGTGCAGGATACTTCCTGCCGGGGGTCTGGGGGTGTCCCCCAGCTTCAGAAGTCCCCCAAGATTGGGGGATTAGGGGGTTGATTGAGAGTATTTCAGCAGTCTTCATTCAATAAAATTCTATAATTATATGTACTGACGTCTAATAACGAGCATGCTAATTCACTTATCCAGTTTTGTCAAGATATCAGAGCATCGCTTCTGAACTCCCTGTGGATTCGCATTCCGATAAAGTATGTATTTCTTGCATAGGGTTGGTAATCTGTGTTGGCGGCAAGTTGCTTGATCTTATCGAGAGGCTTAGTTACTCATGAATGAGTTTTCTCTTAGCTTACGTGAAAGTGTTTGTGCATTCCTTACAGCAAAACCCTCGGCATCGTTATTGAAGTAGATATAGATAGCATTTAAATTCTCCGCTAGTAACACTATCCTCTTTGCCCATTCATCCAACTCGTCATCTGAATAGCTACTTAAGTAGAGCATGCTTGAGCCGTGAAAGCGGATATAGGCGAAGTCGGAGGTTGCCACGAGCGGACAGGGAAGGCCGGGCATATCAAAAACACAGAAGCCTATATTGTGACGCCGCAGTGTGTCGAACACCTTGTCGTCGAACCATGTCTCGTGGCGAAACTCTATGACGTGGCGAAACTCATGAGGCAAGACTGCAAGGAAACTCTCAAGTAGCTCGTCGTTGCGATGCATGTTTGGAGGGAGTTGATAGAGAAGTGGGCCCAGTTTTTCAGAAAGATTTCGCGCCCGGTTAATGAAGATCTCCAGCGGCTCGGCGACATCCTTCAGCCTTTTCATATGTGTTATGAAACGGCTTACCTTGACAGCGTAGCGAAACCCGTCTGGAGAGGTATCGCGCCAGTTGGAAAAGGAACGCTCGGAGGGCAGGCGGTAGAAGCTGTTATTGAGCTCTACACTGGAGAGGTGACCTGTGTAGAACTCCAGCCACTTCGACCGGGCCAGCTTTGGTGGATAGAAAACATTCCGCCAGTGGGGGTAGACCCAGCCGCTTGTACCGACGTAATATTTTGCTCCCATCCTCTGGTGTAGCTTAGGGCTGCGAATCAGTCAACTTTTAGTCCGCCGGCGCCAAGATTATATATCTCATCCACCTTAACTTTCACCGCTGCCTTGGGCGGAACAGGCATCTTCATCATCTCCGCCAGCTTCTTGGCACCATCGTAGAGTTCTCCCTCGGTTATAATCTCCGCTTTGCCCACAAAGCGATAGCCTTGCAGCTTGCTCCTGTCGGCTACCGCGATAGCTACCCTGGGATCATTCTGCAGGTTTAACCAGGTGCGTCCACCCGTTAATTCGTAGAACACGATGTGCTCATCATCCAGCACATGGGTGCTGGCTTTTGTACCAATGTTTGGCGCACCATTAGGGTCAGTGGTGGCGATAAACGCCTGTTGGCTGGTGATTAGAGTCTTCATTTCTTGGGATAATTTAGCCATTTATCCCTCCTTTCACAGACTGCAAGCAACCAATCTGATTATAGAGGGATTGTCGCATGCTATCAACCTTGATGTCATTCCATGTTTGTGGTAGATTTCGGGATGATGGCAGTAAAGCTGAGGCTAGGGTGAGTCTGGAAAAAGATCGCGAAAAACTCGTTCAACACCTGCGTCGCGAGATAGAAGATAAGCGGGTGCTCGACGCAATGGGGCGGGTGCGTCGCGAGCTTTTCGTGCCCACCTCAAGTCGCTGCTTTGCTTATGACGATCGGCCCTTGCCTATAGGAGAGGATCAAACTATATCACAACCCTTTATCGTGGCCCTGATGACCCAGGCCTTGCTTCTAACCGGTTCTGAGAAAGTTCTGGAGCTAGGCACAGGAAGCGGGTACCAGGCTGCGATCCTCGCTGAGCTGGTACGCCAGGTAATCACAGTGGAGAGGATGAAAAAGCTCGCCCAGACTGCGGAACATACGTTAGAGGGGTTGGGATATACAAATATAGAGGTAAAACTTGCGCAAAGAACGCTGGGCTGGCCTGCCGAGGCACCGTATGATGCAATAATAGTAACCGCCGCTGCGCCTACAATACCCCAGACACTTGTCGATCAGCTAAGTGTGGGCGGTCGGTTAGTGATACCGGTGGGCTCTCGCTGGGAGCAGGACCTCCGGCAAGTCATCAGGAGGGATGAGGGGGTGACGGTTAAGAGTTTAACCCGTTGTCGCTTCGTCCCCCTTATCGGGGAGGAGGCATGGGACGAGGAGTAGGAATGCCCTGGTCTATAATCAACCCCCTAATCCCCCAATCTTGGGGGACTTTTTAAAACTGGGGGACACCCCCAGACCCCCGACAGGAAGTATCCTGC
>JAVLBD010000001.1:0-35736 GCA_031581405.1 Dehalococcoidia bacterium | reverse complement strand
GGAAGTATCCTGCACCTCTTTTTTAACGGTCTCTGTTTTGTAACAGTGGTTAACTATATAGCGATCTCCTGTCCTGGCTCAAGTACGACTATCTCCACACCGGGTGCCTCTTTCTTCGCTAACTCAACAAATGTGTCGGCGCTCTGTTCCAGAAGAGGCCAGGTTTTATAGTGCATCGGGATCGCCTTTTTGGGATTGAGTAGGGTGAGAGCCCTCGCTGCCTGAACCGAGTCCATAGTGAAGGCACCCCCTATAGGAAGTAATGCCAGATCCAATGGGTATAGCTCGCCGAGTATCTTCATAGTGGCAAAGATGCCAGTATCGCCAGCATGATATATAGTGTAACCATCATCCAGTTTAACGATGAACCCGGAGTTACTCGCCGTTTGAGAGGAATGGCAGGCCTGTGTCATCGTTATCGTAATGCCGTCAATTAACACAGTTGCCCCAATATTTATTCCCGTACCAAAGTTTACTACTCTCTCAACCGAGAGACCCAGATCTGACATCATCCTTCCCACCGTTTCCGGCTGAGCTACTACAGTGGCTCCCGTATTCTCTGCAATATCCACAGCATCTCCAACGTGATCCGGGTGGTCATGGGTTATAAGAACGATGTTCGCTACTTTTACGTCGTCCAGGCTGACTGGGCGCAGGGGGTTGTCCACGAAGAAGGGGTCGATATAAATTATCCTTCCCTTGGCTGAGGTAATCTTAAAACAAGCGTGTGATAACCACTTGACTGATCCGGACATTTCCGACTCCTTTTTGCCCCATGATTATTCAAGGAGCATCGCTAAGGCTGCCCATATTGCTCGCGGAGTACGCGTTTCAATATCTTTCCCGTGCTGGTACGGGGAAGGGCATCGATAAATACCACGGATCGGGGTCGTTTGAAGCTGGCTAGCCGCTCCCGACAGAATTCCATAAGCTCTTCGGATGTGGCAGTTTCTCCCTTCTTGAGCGCTACGACCGCCCTGGGCTCCTGGCCCCATTCCGGATCGGTAACTCCGATCACCGCCACCTCTTCAACGGCTGGGTGAGCATAGAGCGCATTCTCCACCTCTTCAGGCGATATATTCTCCCCACCCCTAATAATCATATCATCGCCGCGACCAGCGAGGAAAAAGTATCCATCCTCGTCCATATAGCCCATGTCTCCAGTGCGTAGCCATCCATCTTTGGTCATCGTTTTCGCCGTCTTCTCGGCATCTTTCCAGTATCCACCCATCAACCTCGGTCCACGGGCTACAATCTCACCAGCCTCCCCTGCGGGTACGTCATTGCCCGCCTCATCGATAATTTTCATCTCCACATCTGGCATGGGCCGGCCAATGGATGACGTAAGCCTCTTCAGCTTCTTGTCCTTTTCTTTCTCGGTTCCCTCGATAACATGGTCTTGAGGCCCAAGAGTTGTGATGGTAGAGGCGGTCTCCGTCTGACCAAAGGCATTAATAAAGTTCATCCCAGGAAAAAGCTCGATGGCCTTCTTGATCACCTCAAAGGGCATAGGGGCCGCCCCATACGTAATCACCCGCAGGCTGGAAAGGTCGTACTTCGCGAAATCCGGGTGGTCAATGACCCGCTTCAGCATAGTGGGTACGAGCATCGCTCTATTAGCCTTCTCCCGCTGTACCGTTTCCAACCACTCATTGACCTCAAATTGCCGCATCATCGCCAGGGAGCGGCCACCATAGGTCGCTGCCAGCATCGCCTGTATTCCCGCTACATGATAGAGCGGCATGGTCAAGAGGTTAGTCTCTTCAACCTCTGGGTCCACGGGGTTCACATTCTGCAGCATATAGACACTGAAGCTGTTGTGGGGTAGGGGTACTCCCTTAGGCAATCCAGTTGTCCCAGCGGTGTACATCAGAATCGTGATATCTTCATCACCGATCTCGGCGATGAATTCCTCAACCGACGCAGTAGCAAGCAACTCCTCATAATCAAGCATGCCCTCCCGCTTTCCATCTGTCGATATGTAGTGCTTCACCAGGGGCAGATCAGGACGCATATCGTTGACCATATCGACATAGCGCTCACCTACCAGGAGGGTATTTGTCTCTGAGTGATTGAGCATATGGATGAGCTCATCTTTCTTCGCCCTAAAGTTCAGCGGTACGAAGATGACGCCACTTTTTGCTATTCCATAGTAGGACTCTACGTATTGATTACAATTGACCTGTAGGATGGCTACCCGATCGCCCTTTTTTATTCCCAGACCAGACAAGGCATTAGCTAACCTATTAGCCCGGTCACTTAATTCATTGAAGCTGAATCTCTTCCCCTCAAATATAATCGCCGTCCGATCAGGGCATACAGCAGAAGCGATAGTAAGGAATTCCGTGGTGTTCAATCTAACCTCCTTTAATAATATCTCGAAAGATGGAAAAACTACTACCCGCTATGCACGTCCGGTTACTGTTATTAAGCGAGCCTGTTTTTAACACCCTCGATAACCCTTAGCAATACCTTCCCCACGTCCATATCGATTAGTACATCAGCACTCTTATCCATAGAGGCGGCACCCACATTTATGATTATCAGCTTTGCCCCAGCCTCTTTAGCATAGATAGGCATATAGGCTGCGGGATATACCATTAAGGAAGAGCCTAATAACATGAACAGGTCGCAATTCCGCGAGTGTTGCTCCGCCTCTTCTATCTCTTCAGTTGGCGGCTGTTCCCCGAACGAGACTGTTGCCGCTTTCAACAACCCACCGCACTCACTACATAGAGATTTCTCTTCACCATCTCCCAGCCTCTTGGCGACCTCTATAATAGGGTATCGCCTATCGCAATTAACGCACTTCAACCGCCGAAGTGACCCGTGAAGCTCAATGACCTTCTCATCTGGTATGCCTGCCTTCTGATGCAGTCCATCCACGTTCTGGGTAATCACGCAATCCAGCTTACCCATTGTATAGAGCTCGGTGATAGCGTAGTGAGCAGGGTTCGGCTGCGCCAGCTCTATCATGCGGAACATGTTCCATGTCTGCCAGCTTTTTCTCCTCGTTGTGGGATTACCTACAAAGGTTGGAAAAGCAGATTCTTTGGAAGTCGCCGGGGAATTGTGTGAGCTTGTAGCGCCAGACCTACCTGAATCTGTGCTCAGACCTGTCCCAGTGAATACCACAATTTTCTGGGCATCAAGGACTAGATTTATCGCTTCCTCTATAAGTTCCTGTGTTTCCTTTGTCACACGAATCCTTCTAAGCTACACCACATTCAAGCAGCTGCACCTGTTATGGAATGAGAGGCATCTTTTCTAACCAGGTCTTTTTTCAGAATATGAGCGAGCCTTCTCTCCAAAGCCAGCCCATCCTCCAGTGTGAGATCGAGTCCTCTCGTAATCGCCTCCTTGGCATACCGTATGGCAATGGTGTTGCAAGATAGTATCTTCCGTGCCGTAAGATCGGCAGTAGAATGGAGTTCCTCGCGATTCACTACCATGTTCACCAGCCCAATGCGATAGGCGTCCTGAGCATCGATGCGGTCGCCGGTAAGAAGCAATTGTAAAGCCTTGCCATTACCTATTAGTCGTGGCAATGTCTGGGTGCCTCCTGCTGCCGGAATCATGCCCAGTGATACCTCGGGAAGGCTGAATATAGTGTCCTCGGATGCCATCCGGATATCGCAGAATAGCGCTATCTCTACACCAGAACCGAATACATAGCCGTGAAGCGCTGCAATGAGAGGTTGCTTTATTCTTGAAAAGAGGCCCCATACATCGCGCTCCCACCTAACCTGGCGGGCTATTATCGGCGATGGTGTTGTTCCGAACTCGGTAAGGTCGGCACCTACACAAAAGGCCCGCTCCCCAGCCCCTTTGAAAATGGCGACCATCACATCGGCGTCATCTCTGATAGCAGTAAGCACCTGATATAAATCGTCACGCATCTGAACATTATAGCTGTTTAGCACCTCAGGGCGATTTAGGGTAATATATGCGATGCCGTCCTTTTTCTCATAGAGAATGGTATCAAAATTGCGCACGCCGTTATTTTACCACAATCTTCGTAAAAACGTCAGGGGGAACGTGAGCGCCTAAATTATTATGTCAATTAATATCAACCGAATCTACAGTTGTGTTACCTGTTGATATATATAAGGCCGCTACCGGGCACGGGCGATGAGTTCCTCAATGTCGATCTCAGTGTAGTACCGACCAATAGTGTCTATGGAATGAGCATCGCTATTGCTCAGTAGAAGCAGGTCGTATTCCTCCGCGAGCGCCATTACCCTCTCTTTATCGATGAAGTGAAGTGCATTCTCTATCTCAATGCCCTGAATGTTCTCTATTGCATTGGAAATTGTGGGATAGCCAGGGTGAGCGAGAAAGCGAAAGGTGGCTCCGTTAGGCAGATAAAGCTCTACTTCCTGATGCCACCTAATATCGATTTCCTGTCCAGGAATGATGAGCACTTCGCTATTAAATGACCGCTCGACAATATCCTTTACCTTGAATCCATATTCCTTGTCCCAATGCTCGGTGATAGCGATACCGTCCAGTCCTCTGACCTTTATCTGGGCAATTATCCTTGCAACTATATCTTCATTGGGTTCTCTAAAGAGGGTAGCCTCACAACAATGTGTATGCAGATCCAGCTTAAGCTTAATCTTCTATTCCCCCTTAAACCGTGGCGGCCTTTTTTCTTTAAAAGCCTTGATCCCTTCCATCCTGTCCTCAGTGGTTTGAATCAGGAAATATAGGTCAGCCTCAAGCCGCAATCCCTGGTCTAGGGAGATATCCATCCCCTTATTTACCGCCTCCTTTGCATACCTTAAGGCGATAGGGGCCTGCGTGGTTATTCTTTCTGCCCATTCCTCCACAATTGAAAAAAGCTTAGCGGGAGAGACAACCTTGCTTACCAAACCAATGTTTAAAGCCTCCTCGGCATCAATGGGTTCAGCGGTGAGGATCATCTCCAGGGCTTTTCCCTTGCCCACCAGGCGCGGTAACCGTTGTGTCCCGCCACCGCTGGGGATCAGACCATGAGCGGTATGGGGAAGACAGAAGCTTGCCCTGTCTGAGGCGATCCGTATATCGCAGGCGAGTGCCAGTTCCAACCCCTCGCCCATAGCAACGCCATCAATGGCAACGATGGTTACAGGTTCCAATCTAGCGATAACCCCAGAAACATCGCATTTCGCGTCCCGTTCCTCTGGATCACTGCCTATAGAAAAAACATCTCCTGCACCCTTGAGGATCACAACCCTAATCTTCTCATCACGCTGAATCGCCTGACAGACATCAGCCAGTTCATCGGCCATCCGGGTGTCTATCGCGTTCCCGACCCGAGGGCGATTGAGTGTAATATGGCAGACCTGCCCCTTCTTTTCGTAGATAATTGTTTGATAATGCACGGTTAACCGTCCAGTTAAAAAGTCTCTTATCGATGATAACCATGAGCGCGAGTGGTGTCAAGACAGATGATTGTTGACCTTTAGCCGGGCTTATGATATATTTATTGTCGTAAAACTGAATAACAGACCCAGAGGTGCCCAAGCGCGAGCAAGGGCTTAAAGGGGCGGCAAGCCGGTGAGAATCCGGCGCAGTACCGCCTGCTGTTACCCTGAGCTTATTCAGGGAAGTCAGAACGCCAGCCTCCGGATTTCCTGTTACCTCCGCGGATAAAAGGGGGTGGGAAGCATGCTAAGATAGCGTGGGTATCCCCTCGTTCTGCAGAGCGAGGGGATTTTTTATGCATTATGCACTTGTACAATTAAATTACACGTAAAATACGAGGAGGATTCAATGAGAAGTCTAGCTATGATTTTATTTTCATTGGTCGTAGCGCTTACTCTAATGACAGCCTGCACCACTACACCGGCGTCAACCCCTACTCCAACACCGACATCGTTACCCACGTCGACGCCCATACCGACACCTACTCCTACACCAACACCGACACCGCTACCCAACAGTCAACCAGAGATTACCAGTCTTAAGGCCTCTCCCTCAAGTGTACATCCGGTAGGAACTTCTGTCATAACCTGCATAGCTAGCGATCCTGATGACGACACCCTTACCTATACCTGGTCAGCTACCGGTGGAACGATTTCAGGATTGGGTAGTATAGTTACCTGGATAGCACCAACTGTAACAGGGAATTTCATTGTTAGTGCTACCGCTGCCGATGGGATAGCAGGGACAGCTACAAGAAGTTGCTACATGACTGTTTCCGCAGCGCCGGGGCCAATAACGATAACTGATGACCTCGATAGGACAGTAACCGTATCGGAGATTCCCCAGCGGATTGTTTCCTTGTCACCGAGCAACACTGAGATTCTGTTTGCCCTCGGTCTGGGTGATAAGATCGTGGGGGTAACCGACTTCTGTGATTATCCTGAAGAGCTGCTAGCTAAAATTGATGCTGGCGAAATACAAAGGGTCGGTGCTCCCTGGCCGAGTTTTAACCTGGAGACCATCGTTAGTCTGAATCCCGACATAGCTTTCGCTGTAGGAGAGACAGTTCCGGACTACGTCTATGATCTTGAGGGCCTGAGGATACCTGTCGTTATACTTCAACCACATGATATTGCAGATATTTTGGAGGATATCGAGCTAGCGGGCGAGATTACCGGCAAAGAGAACGAGGCAGAGGAACTCATCGACGAAATGGAAGCTCATATGGTCTCCACCTGTACAATAACCGCTTCCGCCAATACAACGCCCACAGTCTTCTATGAGCTAGACGCTTCCAACCAAGCTCTGCCATGGACCGCAGGCAGCGGTACATTCGTCGACATTCTCATCACCCTGGCAGCCGGCGAGAACATTGCGAGCGCAGTTGATGGTTGGACTGAGTTTTCTATAGAGGAGCTCATTACCCGTGATCCCGACATGATCATTCTTGGCGATTACCCCTGGGTATCGCCTGATGATGTAGTAGCACGCGAGGGCTGGGGCACATTGAGAGCTGTTCAGAATGTATCGATATATCCTATAAACGTGGACCTTATCTCCCGTCCAGGCCCCCGCATCTTTGATGGTCTTGAGGAGATGGCCAAGATTATCCACCCAGAACTATTCGAGTAAAGGTAACTTGAGTACTCGCTATAATAGTCCGATGTCGATGGTGCTTAAAGTCCATAACGCCAGTTGACCATATATGCGATGAGGGGGATTATTGTTGCCCACTAGACTGAAGCGAAATCGCCGGCTGCTTATCCTGGTAGCACTGGGTGCAATACTGCTGCTATGCATGCTCGTTGCCGTTTCTATCGGGGCGGTGCATATCTCTACGCTAAGTATACTAAAGATGACCCTAAATAAGACGGGGCTTTCCCATTTCTCACCTACTTGGCCACCCAGCGCGGAGACCATCCTGTTCCAGATCAGGCTTCCCCGAGTCATTGCCTCGGCACTGGTTGGAGCCGCGTTAGCATCAGCGGGGGTGCTTTTCCAGGGGATGCTGCGGAACCCCATGGCGGACCCTTATATAATAGGTACTTCAGCAGGTGCTGCCTTTGGCGCAACCATTGCCCTGATGCTCCCAATAAGCATTGTCTTCCTCAGCTTTGGGCTTGTACCCATCGCCGCTTTTTTCGGGGCGTTGGGCGCTGTTCTCCTGGTGTATAACCTGGCCAGAGTGGGAGGCAAAACACCAATAGTTAGCATGCTGCTTGCAGGGTTTGCCATAAGCGCTATGTTGACGGCGGTCATTTTCTTCATGGTGGCCTTAAGTGGCACACCGGGGCTTCTTGAGAACGTATTTTCTTTCCTTATGGGAAGTATCTCGGTAACCGGGTGGAACCAGATAATCATCATCGCCCCTCTTATAATTGGGGGGATTGTCGCTGCTCGCTTCCTTGCCTCTCGCCTTAATGCACTCTCCTTAGGCGAGGAAGGTGCTGCATACCTGGGTATTAATGTTGAGAGGGAAAAGCTTCTCGTTCTTAGCCTGGGCTCCTTGCTAACAGCAGCGGCCGTTTCTTTGAGTGGGCTGGTTGGCTTCGTCGGGCTGGTGGTTCCCCATGCGGTAAGATTGGTACTGGGAGCTGACCACCGTCTCCTGTTGCCTGCATCAGCACTTACTGGCGCTGCCTTCATCGTCCTCGCTGACCTACTTGCCCGCACTTTGCTTGCCCCGAGAGAGATCCCGCTAGGGGTTATCACCGCCATTATCGGTGCCCCATTCTTCATCTACCTGTTGAGACGACACAGAAGGGAATACGCCTTTTAATGATTAACATTAATCAGGTCTACTTCTCATACGGTAAGACCCCCGTGTTACACAATATCGACCTATTAGTACAGGAAGGCGAGATGGTAGCTCTCCTGGGACCCAATGGTTCGGGGAAGACCACTCTAATCAAGCTCTTGAGCGGTGTGCTGCGACCCACAGCCGGTGATATTCATTTGAACGGCTCAATACTAGGCAGGATGAAAAGGAAGCAGGTTGCACAGTGTGTCGCCGTGGTACCTCAGCAGTTCAGCATGCCTTTTGCCTTTAACCTGAGGGAGGTGGTGCTCCTGGGAAGAACCCCCTTCCTTAGTCTCTTCTCCGATGAGGGGGAGCAAGATCGTCGCGTGGTCGAACAGGCCATCGAGCTCATCGGGCTGGCACCATTGAAGGATCGGTTCTTCAATGAACTGAGCGGTGGGGAGCGTCAGAAGGCAATCCTCGCCATGGCGCTAGCTCAAGAACCCAAAGTACTTCTCTTGGACGAACCTACGGCACACCTGGATATCAATCATCAGGTGGAGATCCTTGATCTCGTCAAACGCCTTAACGGCGAACAGGGGGTTACGGTCATCGCAGCGATACACGACCTCAATCTGGCTGCCATTTACTTTGATAGATTAATTCTCCTCAAGGAAGGCCGCATCTTCACTGACGGCAACCCCGAAACATTGCTAACTGCTGAAACCATTGAGAATGTTTTCGCCACCTCGGTTCACGTAACACAGCACCCCATTACCAGGTCACCTCATATAGCCATAATTCCAAGGCTGTAATTATGTCGAGCGCTGGCTGCCTATAACAACAGCTAGACAAATTTAAGGGCTATAAATATAATTGGCGCATAAGTGTGTATTCCAATAATCACAATGATGAAGTTATAACGTGGTTGAAATTCTGATTACCAAAGAGGAAATAGAGAAACAGGTCGCCAGGCTGGCCCAAGAGATCAGCAGAGACTATCAGGGGAAATATCCCCTTCTCTTGGGCATTCTCAAGGGCTCCTTCGTTTTCATGGCTGATATCATCCGCCTACTGGAAATACCCGTGGAGATAGACTTCGTCCGCCTCTCAAGCTATGGCTCGTCAAGGGTAAGCTCGGCCAAGATCACGGTAGTACAGGGGCTGCGTACCCCGTTGAAAGGGAGGGACGTCCTGATTATCGAGGACATCGTGGATACGGGTCTCACTATGGGCTATTTCCTGGATTATCTAAGAAAAAAGAGGGTATCCTCATTGAAACTATGCACCCTCTTCGATAAGCCCTCACGAAGAATAATCCCCGTCCCCATCGATTACCTAGGTTTAACCATCCCCAACAGGTTTGTGGTAGGCTATGGTCTGGACTACGACGAGCGGTTTCGCAATCTGCCCGATCTTTATTGTGTGGATGGTTGTAGTTGATAGCGAAACGCTAGATTGGAGAGTGTAACAATGAATCTAGAAGGAAGGATCCGTGATGTACCAGACTTCCCCAAGAAAGGAATCGTTTTCAAGGATATTACCCCTTTACTTCAAGACGCCGCAGCCTTCAGATACTTAATCGATCTCTTAACTGAAAGCTATCGTGATAAGGAAGTTGAGGTTGTCGTCGCTGCAGAAGCAAGAGGATTCATTCTTGGCGCTCCCCTGGCATACAATCTGGGTGCTGCCTTTGTTCCAGTGCGAAAGCCACTGAAACTTCCCACTGAATGCATCAGTGCTGAGTATTCCCTTGAGTATGGGGTTGATACTCTCCATATGCATAAGGACGCCATCGTGCCTGGCCAGAAGGTGCTAGTAATAGACGATCTCCTGGCAACAGGTGGGACAGTATCAGCTACAATCGAACTTGTAGAGGAACTTGGCGGGCATATTATTGGCATCGCTTTTCTCATTGAACTGACATTCCTCAACGCAAGGCACAGGTTGAAAGATTATCCGATCATATCCCTGATTAAATATTAGGTCGGATAAGGGGTTGGTTAACATTCAATTAGAGCTCCTAAAGTGAGATGAAACATAGATGCTGACTATGGTATGAGGTTGTAGAGTACACATGGAAGATACCGGGGTAAAGGGCACCTGCGGCTGCAGTTACTCTTCTAAGCCCCCCTTTTCGTAATGATCAATGACTCCTACGTTTCTTCTTTGAACCTAATGGACCTTGTATGGGCCTCCCCGAAAAGAAGCATCACCGCAACTGCTGTGTTATTGCGGCTGGTAGCAGTTATCAAACCAGTCGATTGCGAGGACGATAAATAGACCCAGCAGATCCTGACCGCGATACAGGAGAGATTCCATGTGGAAGGCATATACTACACCAGCAATGGTGAAAAAGGAGAATCAATTAATAGAGGAGTAGATGAGAGGTTTAAAATGAGTGCATTTAAAGCTATAGAATGGATCGCGGGCAAGGTTGTGATGATCGATCAGACCAAGCTTCCATGGGAGGAGGTTTATCTACAACTTTCAGACTATCGCGAGGTGGCGTCCGCGATTAAGGATATGAGGATTCGAGGTGCCCCTGCTATAGGAATCACTGCTGCATATGGAATGGCATTAGGGGCTCGGGAGATCGAGGCTACTTCGAAAAAGGAATTTTTAGCTAAACTTAGCCCTATTTCCGAGACGCTGGCTGCTACAAGACCGACCGCAGTCAACCTATTCTGGGCCCTGGAAAGGATGAACAAAGTAGCCGAAGCTGGCGAGAGCGTGGACGAAATAAAGGCAACGCTACTTGCCGAGGCTCAAAAGTTGGATGCCGAAGACGATGCGGCGGAGCGAAAACTTAGCTCTTATGGTGCAGAGTTGATAAAAGATGGTTTCAATATAATGACACATTGTAACACCGGGGCACTGGCAGCAGGATACGGCTCCGCGCTGGGAGTCATCCGCACAGCATGGGATAGCGGCAAAAAAATCCACGTATTCCCCAGCGAAACACGTCCTCTTCTCCAGGGAGCGCGCCTCACCGCGTGGGAGCTGTTGAAATATAACATCCCCTTTACTCTAATCACGGATACGATGACGGGTCATTTTCTATCTAGAGGAGTGATAGATTGCGTTATCTTAGGTGCTGACCGGATTGCCTCAAATGGCGATGTTGCCAACAAGATTGGTACCTATAATTTGGCAGTTCTCGCAATGGAAAATGGCGTCCCTTTCTATGTCGCTGCCCCGATAAGTACTATAGACTACTCACTGGAATCAGGGAATGAGATCCCCATTGAGGAGCGAAGTCCAGAAGAGGTTACCCATATAAGGGGGGTTCCTATCGCCCCGGCAGGAGTGAATGTAGCAAATCCCGCCTTCGATATCACCCCTCATCGCTACATATCTGCTATAATTACTGAGCGAGGCGTAATCAGGGAGCCCTACAAAGATAGGTTATAGAAGTTATATTTATCAGACACTGGACAGTTGCAGCATATTTACTAAGTATACTGAAGAGAAAGGCGGAAGTGCTTGAATACTGCCGTAAAAATAGGGGTTATTGGGGGAAGCGGCCTCTACGAGATAGCGGGGATGACCAATGTCGAGGAAGTGAGGCCAAACACTCCCTTCGGTGAGCCAAGCGATGCGATTATTACTGGCGAGTTGGATGGTAGAAGCATTGCCTTTTTACCACGACATGGCAGGGGTCACACTATCAGCCCCACCGAGATTCCATCACGGGCCAATATCTATGCTTTAAAGGCGCTTGGCGTGGAGTGGATAATCTCTGTCAGTGCAGTAGGAAGCCTGAAAGAGGGTATCCACCCTCTTGATCTCGTTGTACCAGATCAGATCATCGACCGTACCAAGAGCCGTGTAAACAGCTTCTTCGATGGGGGGCTGGTTGCCCATGTCAGTTTCGCCGAGCCATTCTGCCCGACACTCAGTGATATACTTTATCATGCAGCACTCGATGTTGGAGCTAATGTTCACCAGGAAGGGACATATATCGCGATGGAGGGTCCGCTTTTCTCAACCAAAGCGGAATCGAACCTGTATCGCTCCTGGGGTGCAAGCATTATCGGAATGACCGCACTGCCAGAAGCAAAGCTGGCAAGAGAAGCAGAGATATGCTATGCTACGCTTGCCTGTATAACAGACTACGATACCTGGCATGAAACCGAAGAATCGGTAACCATCAACATGGCGCTTGCCAACCTGATGCTCAATGCCGATAAGGCAAAGAAAATTATTGGGCTTGTGGCGGCACGTATACCGGAGAAGCGGGAATGTGGCTGTGCTGAAGCGCTTCAGAATGCCATTATCACAGCTCCAGAGAAGATCCCTGTGCGGATAAAAGAAGACCTGGAACTTTTAATTGGAAAGTATGTAACATAGAAGTAACCCCACAAATGGCTCCCGTAATGTTAACCAGGTAAACCGCAAAGCTATGTAAGGTTACTTCTTAGAGAGGTGCGACGAACTGCCCCGATTTGAACTCAGCGGACTGGCTACTATAATAGGAAGTATGCCTCATACCGACCCCAAAGAGGCATGCTCACTGGTAGATAAGTTCTTACCTGAGATCCCCGCCTGGCCACAACTTACTAGGCGCTCTTTTTTGGAGAATATGTACGCCCAGTTCAGCGATGGATTCCCTGGCGTTGTCATAGAAAGTGAACGCATTTATGTTGATAGCTCTAAAGATCTGGATAAGCCCCTTGAAAAGCTATATTCCTCCTATCTCGAAGATAAGATCGAGAAATATGCGATAAACTCTGACCATGCCGCAGGCCTTCACGCATTTCTCGAAAGGAAGCACGGTTCACCCTTTGCCGTTAAGGGTCAAATTACAGGTCCGGTTACCTGGGGATTAGCAGTGACCGATGAGAACCGTCGCCCACTCCTCTATAACGATACCCTTGCTGATGCTATGGCCAAACACCTTCATTTAAAAGCAGCCTGGCAGGAGCGGGAGATTAAGACTATTTCCCCTAATACAATCATCTTCGTTGATGAACCATATATGGCCTCTATTGGCTCCGCTTTTGTCTCTATCTCATCGGATAAGATAACAAGCCTTTTAGAAGAAGTTTTTTCCGGTATCAGCGGGCTCAAAGGGGTTCACTGCTGCGGCAACACCGATTGGTCGATGTTACTTTCCACATCCCTCGACATTCTGAACTTCGATGCCTATAATTATGGGTACACTATTGCCCTTTACCCTGATAAGGTGAAGGCATTCCTTGATCGTGGTGGCGTAATTGCCTGGGGCATTGTAGCTCATGATGCACAAGACCTGCAGGGTGAAACGGTAAACAGCCTTCTTGACCGCCTAGAAGACGGATTTGGGGCCCTCAATCGAAAAGGTGTCAGTCTCAGCCTTATGAAAGAGCGGTGTTTGCTTACCCCATCGTGCGGCCTGGATTCGCTCTCGGAGGAGGCGGCAGAATGGGCTTTGGAGCTCCTGGCCGGGGTTTCCACAGAATTTAGAAAGCGGCATGTTAAAGAAATCTGATAAATTGGAATGCAACGTTACTGCTAATAAGAGCAGATGTACGTGCACATATGAGCCCTGTGAGAGAAAGGGGAAATGCTGCGACTGCATAGTATATCACAACAGGCTCGGTGAGCTACCGGGATGTCTTTTTCCACCTGAGGTCGAAAAAACATACGACCGCTCCATCGCTCGGTTTGTGGAGGTTTTCAGTATAACGGTATGAATATATGAGCAAATGCTGTTGACAGAGATAATTTAGGGTTACCGATAGTGAAGCTAAAATGTTGATTTCAGGGCAAAAGGGGGGATATGAATAAGACTAAAAGAGTTGCAACGATGAAACACCGCAAGAAAATGAAAAAGATGAAGGAGAAGAGGAGGGTCGAGAAAAGTGCATGAGGAAGGCCTATCTTCTCACCGGTGGTCCCGGAGTTGGTAAAACCACTATTATTAAACGAGCTTTGGAAAAGGCTCAGGTAGCTGCTGGGGGATTTTTCACCGAAGAAATTAGAGAGGGTGGGGTTAGGCAGGGCTTCAGGATTGTAACACTGGAAGGTTATAGTGCGATTCTAGCTCACATCGATATTATAAGTCCCTATCGTATCAGCAAATATGGCGTTGATATCGAAGGTCTGGATAGAGTAGGGGTTGGGGCACTCAGAGAAGCGACTCGGGAGCGTGATCTTATCGTCATCGATGAGATCGGAAAGATGGAGCTATTTTCCCCCAGTTTTCAACTGGCGGTCTCAGATGCAATAAATGGCGAAAAGAGGATTCTGGGTACTATCATGCGGTCCTCCCACCCATGGGCAGATGAGATTAAGCAGCACCCCAATGTGGTTATCAGCACAGTGACCAGGGCTAATCACAGTGAGGTTCTAAGGCAAGTACTTGATTGGCTCAGCTCTCCAACAAATGGTATTTGATTTGAATGCACAGAGGATAAGAATAGAGGACAAAGCAGAGTGAACGGGGCAACTGGTTGAGTGTGCTTGTTGTAGGCTCAGTGGCGTTGGACTCGGTGGAGACGCCTATGGGCAAAGTTATAGAAGTGCTTGGCGGCTCCGCCGTCTACTTCGCAACTGCCGCTAGTCTTTATACCAAGGTAAACCTGGTCGCAGTTGCTGGCACCGACTTCCCCAATAAATATATCCGGTTCCTTGCTGATCGGGGGGTTGACATAGCGGGACTGGAGGTGGCCGAAGGCGATACCTTTCGCTGGGCTGGCCGCTATGATTTCGAGCGTAATATTACCGAAACCTTGGATACCAAGCTCAACGTATTCGCCGATTTTCATCCTACCCTTCCCCCTGGTTACTGTGACAGCGATCTCGTCTTTTTAGCCAATATAGATCCCGATCTTCAGTGTGAGGTACTGAACCAGGTCAGCGCGGACAGGCTAAAGGTCGTGGATACCATGAACTTCTGGATTCGGGGTAAAAGTGATTCCCTGACCCGTGCCATAAGTTCGGTGGACATCGCCATCATGGACGAGTCTGAGGCGCGCTTGCTTTCCCAAAGCCATAACATATTTTCCGCCGCCAGAAGTATTCTCAAGATGGGCCCTAAAACGGTGATCATAAAGAGAGGCCAATATGGAGCGATCATGCTCAGCGGCGATGATCATTTTGTAGCTCCAGCCTATCCCATATACGAGTTCAAGGACCCCACTGGGGCTGGGGATAGCTTTGCTGGAGGCTTCCTGGGTTATCTGGACCAGGTAAAAGAGTTCACCCCCCAGATATTGAGGCAGGCCGTTATCCACGGCACCGCTGTAGCCAGCTTCACCATCTCTGAGTTCAGTATCGATGGTCTCCGATCCCTGACTAGAGCTGATATCGAGAGAAGATACTACGAACTCCAGAAATGCACGCATTTTGAAAATAAGGAGTGTATTATATGAAATCTGATATCAAGGATCCTTCCCTGGCCAAAGAGGGGATGCTACGGATTGAGTGGGCTTCTCGGGAGATGCCTGTGCTCAATCTAATCCGTGAACGCTTCGCCCGTGAGAAACCCCTCAAGGGGGTATGCCTAGCTGCCTGTCTCCATATCACCACCGAGACAGCAAACCTTGCATACACGTTAAAAGAGGGCGGTGCTGATCTGGTCCTCTGTGCATCGAATCCCCTTTCTACCCAGGATGATACCGCCTCTGCTATGGTGGAAGAGTATGGAATTCCTGTCTATGCAATTAAGGGGGAGGATAACGATACATACTATAAGCATATCAACGCCGCTCTCGACTATAACCCTCGTGTTACGATGGACGATGGTGCTGATTTGGTAAGCATAATTCATAAAGATCGCAAAGAACTCGTTGGTAATATTATCGGAGGCACTGAAGAGACTACCACCGGGTGTATCCGATTGAGAAGCATGGCACAAGAGGGGAAGCTCCTGTACCCCATCATTACAGTGAATGACGCAGATACAAAGCACTTCTTCGATAACCGATATGGCACCGGCCAGAGCACCATCGACGGTATCACCAGGGCCACTAATATCCTTTGGGCCGGAAAGAAGGTGGTGATCTGCGGCTATGGCTGGTGCGGCAGGGGGGTGGCGATGAGGGCACGTGGCATGGGAAGCCATATCATAGTAACCGAGGTCGAGCCTATTCGCGCCCTGGAAGCGGTAATGGATGGCTATACTGTGATGCCCATCGCAGAGGCAGCAAAGGTAGGTGATATATTCATTACGTTATCTGGAGATATCCACGTCCTCGACAGTGCACACTTCTCCTCGATGAAGGATGGGGCGATCGTTGCCAACAGCGGGCATTTCAATGTGGAGATCAACATCCCTGCTTTAGATAAGATGGCAAAATCCAAGCGACCCCTTCGTCCTTACATCGATGAATACACACTTCCCGATGGCAGGCGAATCATTCTCCTCGGCGAGGGACGGCTTATTAACCTTACTGCTGCTGAAGGACATCCGGCAAGCGTCATGGATATGAGCTTCGCCAATCAGGCGCTCTGTGTTGAGTATATGGTTAAGGGAAGAAAGAGCGAGCCCGGGGTCTACCCCGTGCCTAAAGACATCGATCGTGAGGTTGGCAGATTAAAACTGGCCTCCATGGGCGTATCTATTGATACACTTACTGAGGAACAGAATAAATACCTGGAGAGCTGGGAGGAAGGCACATAAATAAAAAGGAGACAGAAATGACAACTTTTATGAGCGCACCATCTCAATTTATCACCTCTGAATCGGTGACAGAAGGCCACCCCGATAAACTATGTGATATTATCTCAGATACTATACTCGACACAATCCTGGCCCAGGATCCTATGGCCAGGGTGGCCTGCGAAACCGTAGCGACCACCGGGCTGGTCGTTGTTATGGGAGAGATAACTACCGACTGCTATGTGGAGATGCAGGATGTGGTGCGCCAGGTGTTGAGAGAAATAGGCTATACCCGTGCTAAATACGGATTTGACTGTGATACCTGTGGCGTAATGGTCTCAATCAAAGAGCAGTCGAAGGACATCGCTTTAGGAGTAGACAAGTCGCTTGAGATTAAGAGCGGTAAAGGTGATAACGATTATGAGACCGTTGGTGCTGGCGATCAAGGGATGATGGTGGGATTTGCCTGCAACGAAACGCCCGAGTTTATGCCCATCACTATCTCCCTGGCACACAAGCTATGCAAGCGTCTTGCAGAAGTTAGGAAGGACGGCACCCTTCACTACCTGCGCCCCGATGGTAAATCACAGGTAACCGTAGAGTATTCCAAGGGCGTTCCTCAACGCGTCGATACTGTCATTATTGCTGCTCAGCACCATCCCAATACCAGCCACGAAACAATAAAGAACGATATTCTTGAACATGTTATCAAGCCGGTAATTCCGTCGTCCTTGCTTGATAAAAATACGAAGTATTATGTAAATGCTACGGGACGCTTCGTTGTTGGTGGCCCCATGGGTGATTGTGGTCTCACGGGGCGTAAGATACTGGTAGATACATATGGCGGCATCGCCAGGCACGGTGGAGGCTGTTTCTCGGGCAAGGATCCCACAAAGGTGGACCGTTCTGCAGCCTATGCGGCGAGGTATGTGGCCAAGAACCTTGTAGCAGCGGGGGTCGCCGATCGGCTTGAAATCCAGGTCTCTTATGCAATTGGAGTGGCTCATCCCATTTCTATCGCTATAGAGACTTTTGGCACCGGTCACGTTGCCGATGATGTTATTGTTGGCCTGATCAATAAGCATTTTGACCTTCGCCCCGGTGCGATCATCGATCATTTAAAGTTACGACGCCCCATTTACAAACAAACCGCTAGCTACGGCCATTTCGGTCGCACCGATATCGATGTTCCATGGGAGAAGACCGATAAGGCGGCTCTACTCAGGTCTGAGGCTGGCCTATAAAGGCGAATCCAAATTTAATGCGGGCCTCACAACTGAGTACTGTATGAATAAAGCCAGACCATGGTAGCATAGGCGGAAGGGTTTAAAAAGTGAAGGCGGTTCTTTTGGTTGGTGGTGAGGGAACGAGGCTGCGCCCCCTTACTCTGAATACGCCCAAGTCCATGGTACCTATTGCCAACAGGCCATTCCTTGAACATATGATCGAATACCTGAAGGGGCATGGCATCGATGATATCATCCTGACCCTCTGTTACCTCCCGGATCGCACCCGGCTACATTTTGGCGATGGCAGCAACTTTGGAGTAAAGCTAACCTACGCGCTGGAAGATACCCCCCTGGGAACCGCAGGAGCAGTAAAAAATGTTGCGGAATGTCTTGATGAGACCTTCTATGTCTTTAACGGTGATACATACACTGATATAGACCTCACGGCGATGATGGAATTTCACCACAACAGTGGGGCAAAGGTTACAATTGCCCTAACCCCGGTAGAGGATCCAACTATCTATGGTGTTGTTGAGACAAGTGCAGAGGGCAGGGTGCAGCGATTTATTGAGAAACCACATCGTGATGCAGTGACTACCAATATGATCAATGCAGGCGCGTATATTATTGCACCTGAGGTGCTGAGCCACATCCCCAATGGATTGAACTTCAGCTTTGAGCATGGTCTCTTTCCTCGTCTGCTGAAGAGGGGCGACCCGGTTTACGGCTTCCAATCCGATGCCTATTGGATCGACATTGGTACCCCCGAGAAATACCTTATGCTTCATCATGATTTGCTCGAAGGACGAATAGCCAGGGTATTCCCTGGCAAACCCACTGGCGAGGGGATATGGCTCGAAAAGGGCTGTAATATCCACACACAGGCCCAGCTTGAAGGAACAGTAATAATCGGCAGAAACTGCGTTATTGGTTCCATGGCGCATATCAAGGGTCCCTCAATCATTGGGCACAATTGTATAATTGAATCTGACAGCCTTGTTGATGGGTCAGTAGTTTGGCAAAATGCTCAACTTGGCCGGAAGGTATCGATTAGGAATTGTGTAATCGGTGAAAATGTCGTCATTGGGGAACGAACTCAGTGTATGGAAGGCTGCGTATTGGGTAGTAACGTTGTCGTGGGGAGCGATCAAATACTGGAACAGGGCATAAAGGTTTGGCCAGACGAAAACCCTTGACGCCCTTTGGTCCAACCATGAGAGGTCTTGGGGAAGACATTCATAATATTCGCAATAGGGTAGCGATAATGGGGAAAATACTCCAGATGTTCTGCTAGAATAGTATGGAGAAAGAGTTTAAATTGACCGCTCCTATTAAATTTGGTACCGATGGCTGGCGGGGAATCATCGCCGATGATTTCACCTTCGAAAACGTGAGGATATGTGCCCAGAGTGCAGCCGATTACCTTACCGGTGCTGGGCTTGCTCATAGGGGCCTGGTCGTGGGCTATGATACCAGGTTTGCCTCTGAGGACTTTGCTGCAGCTGCTGCCGAGGTAGTCGCCGCTAACGGGATCAGGGTTTACCTTTGCCAACAGGCCACCCCTATACCGATAATTAGCTATGCTATCCTGGTGCAGCAGGCCGGTGGCGCGATTGTCATTACTGCCAGCCACAACGCGGCATCCTGGAATGGCTTCAAGTACAAGCTGGAGAATGCCAGCAGCGCTTCTCCAGAGGTTATCACAGAGCTGGAGAGTCATATCTCTCGTATTCAGGCTGGCGGCATTGTTAAGCAGATGCCACTGGATCAGGCTTTAAAGGAGGGAATAGTTACGAAGTTCGACCCTTCCCCTACATACATGCAGCATATAGGAGAGTTGGTTGATCTGGAAAGGCTGCGCCACAGTGGCCTCAAGGTAATAGTGGACTCGATGTATGGGGCAGGGATAGGATATTTACGTAGCATCCTAAGCGGGGGTACTACACAGGTTACGGAGATACATGGCGAGAGAAATCCGTTATTCCCTGGACTACAACCCGAACCTATAGCCTCAAACTTAGGTGAGCTTTCCGTGAGTGTGAAAGAAGATGGTGCCAGCGTAGGTCTAGCTACAGATGGTGACGCCGACCGTATCGGCATCATGGATGAGCGGGGTGAATTTCTTACTACCCTTCAGGTCTTTACTTTACTTGCCCTCTATCTTTTGGAGGTTTGCGAAAAACGCGGCGCGATAGTAAAGACGATAACACAGACAAGCATGCTCTATCGATTGGGAGAGCTTTATGAGGTACCGGTCTATGAAACTCCCGTGGGCTTCAAATACGTAGCCCCAAAGATGCTTGCCGAGGATGCTCTGATCGGAGGTGAAGAGAGCGGCGGCTTTGCCTACCGCGGCCATATACCGGAACGTGATGGCATTCTCTCCGGCCTCCTCTTTCTTGACCTGATGGTCAGGAAACAAAAAAGCCCGTCTCAACTGTTGGAATACCTATATAGTAAGGTAGGCCCCCACTATTACAAGCGCATTGACATCGAGTTCCCAGCTAGTAAAAGAGAGGTAATCGCCGATCGTCTTAATATGAGCAGGCCTAGCCATATTAAGAACACTGCAGTCACCGGGATCGAGACAAGCGATGGCTTCCGCTTCCTGCTAGCCGATCGAAACTGGCTGTTAATACGCTTTTCTGGAACTGAACCTATCCTTCGCGTCTATGCCGAGAGCGACAGCATTGCCCGAGTTGATGGATTTCTCGAAGCGGGAAGAGAAATGGCAGGTATTTAGATTATGTCGAGTTTGGATACCGCAGAAGTCTATAACAAGTTTGATCCCTCGAATATGATAGGCCGCATTGGTGAATTGCCGCAACAATGTAAAAAGGCGTGGCAGCTTGCACTCGATATATCGCTGCCCTCCGATTATTGCAACGTAGATAAGGTGATAATCATGGGGATGGGGGGATCCGCTATCGGTGGCGATCTAGTACAAACAATGACCTTAGAGAAAAGTAATATTTCAGTTCTGGTTAATCGTGATTATCATTTACCACAATCTGTTGATGAGAAGACCTTAGTCATCGCCTCAAGCTATTCTGGTAACACAGAGGAAACCCTCTCCGCCTTCTCCCAGGCGCTCCTAACACCCGCAAAGAAACTGGCCATTACTACCGGGGGAAGGTTGCAGGCCCTCTGTGCGGAGAAAGGCATTCCTGTATATACCTTCCACTATGATGCGGAGCCACGCGCCGCCTTGGGGTACAGCTTTTTTTCGCTCCTGGCTATTTTCCGAAAACTAGGTTTTATAGATCTCGAGGAGCATGAAGTAAATGAAACGATAACGGCTCTTGAGAAGTTATCGAATGAATTTGACAAGGGTGCCTCGCTCCAGGATAATCAGGCTAAGCAGCTAGCAACCAGGCTTTGGGGGCATTTGGTAGTTATATATGGGGCGGGCACACTCTCTAAGGTTGCCTACCGCTGGAAGACCCAACTCAATGAGTGTAGTAAGGTCTGGGCTTTCGCTGAATACTTTCCCGAGTTGAATCATAATGCAGTAGTTGGATATAGATTCCCCTCATGGCTTAATCATAAGACCTTTGTGGTCATGCTATATTCTTCTTCCCTTTTTCCGCGTATACTATCACGAATTGAGGCCACCGGCGAACTTCTTAAAGAGGCCGGGGTAACTTATGAATTTTTGGAGGTCAAGGGCAAGAGCCCCTTGAGCCAGATGATGAGCGCGGTCATTCTTGGTGATTATGTTAGCTACTACGTAGCCCTGTTGAATGATGTTGACCCATCCCCCGTAACAGCCATCGATTATCTGAAGGGAAGACTCGCTGAGGCCGACACTTATTGAAAAAACACAGATATTTGTGTAGAAAGGGGCATAGGTATGGATTTTAAATTCACCCCAGAGGAAGAAGCCTTTCGCCAGGAAGTGCAACGATTTATAAAGGAGGAGCTACCACCGACGCCGAGGGATTGGGGAACGCTGGAGGCTGATTTTGATCCCCAGAACTTTGAATTTACCAAGCAGGTAGCGAAGAAGCTAGGGGACAAGAAATGGCTAGCCATGAACTGGCCCAAAGAGTATGGCGGGCTAGAGGCTTCTCCAATTGAGCACATGATCTTTAAGGAGGAGGCAACTTATCACCAGGTCCCAGGCATCGACATGGGCGTTGGCGGGATAACGTGGGTTGGCCCAACCCTTCTCATACTGGGTAATGAGGAGCAAAAGAGGGAACACCTTCCGCCACTCGCCGCGGGGGAGAGATGGTGGTGCACCATGTATAGCGAGCCAGGGGCTGGATCGGACATGTCTAATGTGACGTGCCGTGCTGTACTACAGGGAGACGAATATATCATCAATGGGCAGAAGGTATGGACCAGCGCGGCTCATATTGCCGATTGGGGCTGGATGCTGGTCAAGACCGATCCCGATGCCCCCAAGAAGCACCATGGCATCAGCCTCCTCCTTGTCGATATGAAGACACCGGGAATCACTGTACGCCCCCTGTTAAACATGGCCGGTCATCTCTTTTTCAACGAGGTATTCTTCGACAATGTGCACGTCCCAAAAAGGAACTTGATAGGAGAGGAGAACCGCGGCTGGTATTATATTATGATTGCCATGGGTTTCGAGAGAACCATGGGCGTTGTGTTTGCTGCAGCCGCCCAACGACTCATCGATAAGTTGGTAGGGTTTGCCAAGGAAACCATAGTAAATGGACTTCCTCTGAGCAAAAATCCCTCCATTAGACAGAAACTGGCAGATCTGGCCATTGAGGTCGAGATTGCCCGCGTGATAGGCTATCGTATTGTTTGGCAGCAGACAAAAGGTGAACTACCTGGCTATGAAGCTCCTATGATTAAGGTATTCGCCTCTGAAACCCTTCAGCGAATGACTGATGTGGGAACGCAAATAATGGGGCTCTATGGGCAGCTATGGCTCGGCTCTAAATGGGCTCCCCTCCAGGGGATGATGGCGGATACTTATATGAACTCAGTTGGTATGCTCATAGCAGCAGGTACCTCGGAGATACTGCGCAATATAATTGCCGAGAGAGGGCTTGGGTTGCCAAGGAGTGGCTGATATTTTATCTCTTGGTATATTGCTTTGCTTTGCGGGCACGGACCAGGCCAGGCTTCTTTCGTTCCTTCACTCGAGGGTCACGGGTAAGTAGGCCATAAGTGCGAAGTAGAGGAATCAGTTTTTTGTCAGACACTACCAGGGCACGGGCAATCCCATGTCGAATAGCACCAGCTTGCCCGGCGTAGCCACCACCGCTTACCTTAACACTAATACTGAACTTCTCAACGTTATCGGTCACCACCAGCGGTTCAAGGATAACCTTCCTAAACCTTTCTTGAAATATTACTTGCTCATAAGGCTGTCCATTAACCACAATTGCACCTGCTCCCGGAAACAGCCTAACCCGAGCTACGGCGTTCTTCCTTCTGCCTGTGGCATATAAGTAGCCTTTCTCGTTCAACTACGCCCCCTTCTCCGTACTTCCTGCACTTTGACCATCCACTTCATCGGGCTTCTTAACCTGAGCCTGATGGGGATGCGTATCTCCCTGATAGACCTTGAGTCTCTTCATCATAGCACGTCCCTGCCGATTGTGGGGCAGCATTCCCTTCACCGCAGATTCGATCACTCTTGTGGGGTAAGTCTCCATCATTCTGGCAAAGGTGGTGCTCTTAAGCCCGCCGGGATAATTGGAATGACGATAGTACATTTTCTGCTGTGCCTTTTTACCTGTCACTCTAACCTTTGCTGCATTTACCACAATAACGTAGTCTCCTGTGTTAAGGTGATAGGTATATATAGGCTTATGTTTACCCAAGAGTAATATGGCTATCTCAGATGCCAGCCGACCCAGGGTCTTTCCCGAGGCATCGAAAACATGCCATTGTGGCGCGAGGTCTGCGAATTTAGTGCTATAGGTTTTCATTGCAGCCCACCAGGGTAATTAACATTTAATAAACACAGCCCATGTCCCGGCAGCGTTGGCCCCGCTATAGCAGGCTCTTTTGACCATAAAATATCTTTAAAGTCTGTCACGTTACTCTTTCCCACTCCTACTTTTACTAAGGATCCCATGGTACGCCGTACCTGATGTGTTAAGAAGGAATTGGCCTGCACATGGCAGCTCACTAAATCGCCCTCTCTATCCACCATCGCCCGGTAAACGGTACGCACTGTATTCTTTCTACCGCCAAGCGAAGTGGCAAAGGGAGCGAAATCATGTGTGCCCACTATGGCCTGGCATGCCTCGTTCATGGCTTCAATCTCCAGGGTCCTGGGTACAAAATAACTAGTCCGCCGCATGAGTGGAGAATATGTGGAGCTATTCCAGATATAGTAGCAATACTCCCTGCTTAAAGCATCTCTCCTGGGATCGAAATCATCGTCTACCGAAAAAGCATCCCTAACCGAAATATCATCCGGCAGGTAGTGGTTCAGCGCCCGTGCGATGGTTTTCGGAGGAAGCGGTGAATCCGTTCTAAAGGCAACCACCTGCCCTTTAGCATGCACTCCCTGGTCCGTGCGGCCAGCATATGAAATGCGAATCTCCTCACCAGTAACTACCATCAGTACACGCTCAAGCTCGCCCTGAATGGTGGGCTCCCTTGTCTGAATCTGAAATCCATGATATCTGGTGCCTTCATATTCAACAATGAGGGCGATCTTCATTGTTACTCCACCAATTCCAGCCGCACCATGGACGCGTTATCGCCTAGGCGAGGCCCCAGTTTTATTATCCTAGAATAGCCTCCAGGGCGCTGGGCATATCTAGGGGCAATTTCATTAAACACCTTCTCTACTACTTTTAAATCGGTTATAAAAGCGAGCGCCTGGCGGCGGTTATGTAGAGTTCCGCCCTTACCCAGGGTTATCATCTTATCCACCATGCCCTGGACCTCTTTGGCTTTGGCTTCAGTGGTCACGATCTTTCCATATCTTAAGAGATCAGTAACCAGGTTCCGATACATCGCAACCCGGTGACCTGTCGGCCTGGATAACGTCCGACCAGCAATATGGTGTCTCATTGATTAAGAATCCTCCGCTGGTCCATTTTCATCGTAATCCCCCTCATCAATCTCAGCATCCAGGGCTGGTTCACCTTCCACCTGTCCCACATCGTCTTTCTCATCCTCCTCAGAAACAAACCCCCTCTCCCTTAGCTGCTCATTCACCTCATCAAGTGTCCTCTGTCCAAAATTCTTTATATTAAGCAATTCTCTATCGGTCTTTTCAAACAGCTCTCCCACTTTGGTAACCCCAGATCTCTTTAAGCAGTTCGCTGTGCGCACAGAAAGACCAAGCTCCTCAATGGGCATATTGTACTGCTCCAAAGGTATGGGCAGTCGAGGCTGTTTTTCCCCTACCCTCAACGGGAGTCTTGCGAGCTCATAAAAAAGCTGGAATTGATCCATTAACAGATGAGCGCTCTGACTCACTGCTTCAACTGGTGATATTGTGCCGTCAGTCCACACATCCAGAATAAGCCTCTCGTAGCTGAGTTGCCCCACGTTGATGTTCTCGATACTATAGTTAACCTTACGTACTGGTGTAAAGACAGCATCGAGGGGAATCACCCCGAGGGGTTGTCCTTCTGTCTGCTCACCAGACCTATAACCCTGGCTTGCAGGTCGATATCCCTTATCCTGTTCTACATTGAACTCCACGAACAACTTGGCGTCGGGGGAATCCAAGAGGGCCAAGTGGTGCTCTGGATTCATCACCTCGAACTCGGCTGAGATATCGAGGTCACCGGCTAAAACACTACACTCGCCTTCAGCTCTCAGTGTGAGTTTACCTTCACTGGATGTGAGAGGGCGAAGCCTAATTGCCTTGATATTCAGGAGAAAATCTATTACATCCTCCCTCATATAAGGTACAGTGGAAAACTCATGCAGCACTCCCTCAATCTTGACCCAAGTTACCGCAGCACCTTTAAGGGAGCTGAGGAGCGTTCGTCGCAGGGCATTGCCCATAGTAATTCCAGATCCCCTCTCAAGAGGCTCGGTGACGAATTGGCCATATTTACCAGATATTGCCGCACATTCTATTTGGGGTATCACGACTTCAGACAAGTGGCTACCTCCAATAAATTATCGCGAATAATACTCAACGATTACCTTCTCATCTATCTTATGATCGATTTCATTGCGGTTAGGGGGTGCCATAACGCGACCTGAGAGCTTGTCATTATCCAGGCTAAGCCACTCAGGAACTATCTTACCCGGGATCTGTTCAGTCATTATCTCATAGTATTTCGTTCTGGTACCCCTTTCCTGCCACGCTATTACATCACCTACCTTAACTATGCATGAGGGTATATCCGTTTTGCGCCCATTCAAATTAATATGCCCATGGCATACTATTTGTCGAGCTTGTCTTCTAGAATCGGCAAAGCCAAGTCGAAAGACCACGTTATCGAGCCTCATCTCCAAAATCTGGAGCATGTTTTCGCCGGTGAGCCCGGGTCTCTTCCCAGCCTCAGCAAAATGCTTGCGAAACTGCCTTTCCATCACTCCATAGGTATGTCTCGCCTTCTGTTTCTCCCTTAGTTGGAGAGCGCGATCAGATATTTTCCGGCGCTGGGGTCGCCCCCGCCCTGGGGGTAGACTACGTTGATCTACAGCGCACTTTCTACCGGTGCACCGCTCCCCTTTTAACATAAGTTTCTCACTCTGCCGCCGGCAAAGCCGACAGGCCGGTCCTATATAGCGAGCCAATTTACAACCTCACTCTTTCTCACCGATGTGATCAAAGGCCATCGCGTAGCCATCACCATGAATGTTCTACTCATACCCTCCTTCGCTTTCTCGGACGGCAGCCGTTGTGAGGAATAGGAGTTACATCCCTGATTCCCGTGACTGTGAGTCCCGCTGATTGTAGAGAACGGATAGCCGCTTCACGCCCGCTCCCCGGCCCCTTCACATAGACCTCAACCTGCCTTAGTCCATGCTCCATCCCTTTCCTTGCAGTCTGTTCTGCAGCAAGCTGCGCCGCATAGGGGGTTCCCTTACGCGATCCTTTAAAACCAGCGGTACCTGAACTCCCCCAGGCAATGGCATTGCCCGAGACATCTGTAAGGGTGATGACGGTATTATTGAACGTGGATTGGATATAGGCACGCCCTTTTTGAACGGCCTTTCTTTCTCTTTTTTTTATTCGTGTTACTTTCTTCTTATCTGCCATAGCCCTTCTTTACTTCCTTGTTATGGATCGGCGGCGCCCCGCAACAGTTTTGCGGGTACCTTTTCTAGACCGAGCATTGGTTTTAGTGCGCTGCCCATGAACAGGCAACCCACGGCGATGCCTGATACCACGATAGCTACCGATCTCGATGAGTCTCTTAATATTGAGATTGACCTTACGCCTTAGTTCCCCTTCTACCTCATATTCATGATCGATAGCTTCCCTAATCTGGCTCACCTCCCCTTCACTGAGATCACTAACCTTCGTATCAGGGTCGATTCCAGTTTGCACCAATATTTTCTGGCTTGTGTGTCGTCCAATTCCATATATGGCGCATAATCCAATCTCGACACGTTTGTTCTTGGGGAGGTCTACGCCTGCTATCCTTGCCATCGTTCCGTCCTTTTCGTTTCGCCCCTCTTTTCTTAACTTCTACTACAACCGCAAGACGTACTAACCCTGCCGTTGCTTATGTCTGGGATTCTCACAGATTACCCTAACCACACCCCTGCGCTTCACCACCTTACATTTATCACATCGCCGCTTAACTGAAGCCTGAACCTTCATATTTAGCTCCTAATGTCGTACATAAATCTATCTAAAACGATAAGTTATCCTACCTCTGGTTAGGTCATAGGGGGAAAGTTCCACTAATACCTTATCGCCTGGAAGGATCTTAATATAATGTATCCTCATCTTCCCTGAAATATGTGCAAGTACCTTGTGCCCGTTGGCCAGTTCAACACGAAACATCGTGTTGGGGAGAGGCTCAATCACCTTTCCCTCGACCTCTATAGCTTCCTTTTTTGACATATCCTACGCTTAACGAATCCTGGTGAGTATCTCAGCCTCACCATCGCTTATTGCAATAGTATCTTCGAAATGTGCGCAGAGGCTGCCGTCAGCGGTAGTGACTGTCCACCCATCGTTTGCCACTTTGGTAGGCCAATCTCCAGCATTAACCATAGGTTCTAAGGCCAACGCCATCCCTTTTCGAAGAATCGGTCCTTGTCCCGCAGAACCGAAATTTGGTATTTGAGGGTCTTCGTGCATCTGGTGGCCTATGCCATGACCTACATATTCCCGCACTACAGAGAACCCTAGCGATTCCGCAAATGATTGTATCGCCGCTGAAACATCTCCCAAATGAGCACCGCATCGAGCGCTCGCTATCCCTGCGTTCAAAGCACCATCGGTTGCCTCCAGAAGAGCCTCAGCCTGGCCGCTGATAGTACCCACTCCCACAGTGATTGCAGCATCGCTATGAAAGCCGTTAAACACTGCACCTACATCCAAAGAAACAATATCTCCATCTTTAAGCATACGCTTTCCTGGGATACCATGGACGAGTTCCTCATTAACGGATACACACAAATGGGAGGGGAAGCCCCGGTAGCCTTTGAATGATGATTCAGCACCATGTCGGCTTAATTCGTGAACCGTTATAGTATCCAATTCCTGAGTGATAATACCAGGCTGAATCCTTTTCTTCAATACATCCAGGATAGCAGCCACAATCCTCCCCGCCTGTCGCATAATCTCTATCTCCTGTGGCGATTTAACGACTATTCCCATTTCTTTCTTACGATAAGGCTTTGATAAGGCTTTCGCCGATTTCGCTGATCTCCCCTTCTCCATTGATTTCAATCAACTTACCCGCTTCAGAATAGTAATTAATGAGCGGTGCCGTCTTATCCAAGTAGACATCAATTCGTTTTCTTACCGTATCTGGTACGTCATCAGCTCGCTGATAAAGCTCGCCGTCGCACTTGTCACACTTACCCTCTACTTTCGACGGTGAGAAAACTATATGATATGGTGTCTGGCAGCTTCGACAGATAAATCGGCCGCTCAAGCGCCTAACCAATTCCTCGGTGCCAACCTTGATATACAATACCAGATCAATAGCTTCGCCCTTTTCTGCCATCGCTGTATCCAGGGCCTTTGCCTGCTCCAGCGTTCTGGGGAAGCCATCGAGGATAAATCCTTTGGCGCAGTCCGGAGCAGCGATGCGCTCCAGTATCATCCGGATTGTTATCTCATCAGGAACCAGAAGCCCTTTCTCCATGTAAGATTTCGCTTGATTCCCCACATCATCCCCCCTGCTTGCTGCTTCCCGAAATAGATCGCCGGACGCGATATGAGAAAAGCCCAGCCTCTTAGAAATTATTCCTGCTTGAGTCCCCTTCCCCGAGCCCGGTGCACCTAGAAGTACAGAACGCATACAAAACCCTCCCTACTTGAGAAAACCTTCATAGCGGCGCATCATTAGTTGAGCCTCCAGTTGCCTCATCGTATCCAGCGCCACTCCGACCACAATAAGCATACCGATTGCCGGTAATGTCAGAACTGCCACGCCAGTAATATTCTGAACAAGGAATGGCGAGATAGCTACAAAAGCCAGGAACAATGCGCCACCCCAAGTTATCCTCGTAATGACCCGGTTTAGGTATTGCTGCGTAGTCTTGCCAGGACGAATTCCGGGCACGAAAGCTCCCTGCCTCTGCAAGGTCTCCCCCAAATTTTGTTGTTGAAAGACTATCATGGCATAGAAGAATGTAAAACCCAACACCATGAAAAAGTACATTGCCCAGTAAAACCCGCTGCCCGATTGGAACAGATTCTGGATAGTGTTAGCAAAATTAGGATCACTACCAGCTGGAGCCGCGAAATAGCTAGCAACGACCCCAGGGAAGATCAGCATCGCCATAGCGAAGATCACTGGGATCATTCCCGCCGAGTTTACCCTAATTGGTATATGTGTCCCACCGGATTGCCGATACATTTTACCACCGCGATACAGGCTCTTGGCATACTGCACCGGAATGCGTCGATGAGCCTCTGTAAAGATAACTATTGTAACTAGAATAGCCAGCGCCAGAGCGATGAAAATGGCTAACCCCCACAGGTCCCCGGCCCCTTGGGCCAGATAGCCTTGCTGTATCATCACTGGCAGGGTACTGACGATGCCGGCAAAAATTATCAGCGACACACCATTACCGATACCATACTCGGTAATCAATTCCCCAAGCCATACAAGGAACATCGTCCCTACGGTCATCGCCAATATCATCGTAACAGTTGGAAGTAGTGCATCACCAGATAGACCGATACTACCGGGTGGGAAGATGCCCTGACTCTGTAGCAATATCATCTGGGCGTAACCCTGTAGCACCGCCAAGGGCACGGTTAGCCAGTGGGTGTATTGGTTAATTCTCGCCCTCCCAGCATCACCTTCCCGTGCAATCGCCTGAAGACGAGGGATTATGGGTACTAGTAGCTGCATGAGAATAAGTGCAGTTATGTACGGATAAACCCCTAGAGCAGCTATACTCATATTCCTCATCGCCCCGCCGCTAAAGAGATCCAACATCCCCACCAGTGATCCTGCACTACTGCCACCTGAAAGGAAGTCGCGCATAGCCTCAAGATCCGCACCGGGTACAGGGACGTGGGCAACGAACCGGAAAATGACCAGAATACCCAGGGTGATCAGTATCTTCTTCCTCAGGTCAACCTGACCAAAGGCGTCGATCATCGCCTGAAGTAATTTAGGTCTAGTGTCTCTTCGTTCCTGACTCACTATTGATTTCCTCTACTATTCCCCCGGCTGCCTCGATTTTACTCCTTGCCGTTTGCGTAAATTTATGCGCACTCACCGTAAGGGGTTTTAGGAGTTCACCATTGCCTAGAATCTTTATCGGTTTCTTCAAGGATTTTACCAGCCCCTCATCCACAAACCGCTGTGGTGTTACCTCGCTATCCGCCTCAAATCGATTAAGGACTGTAATATTGATGGTGTCATACTCTACTCTGAAGATATTGGTGAAGCCCCGCTTCTCAGGCAAGCGTTTGATCAAAGGGTTTTGGCCACCCTCAAAACCAGGACGAATATGACGCCCAGCACGCGCTAACTGCCCTTTGGAACCTTTTCCCGCAGTCCTGCCATGACCGCTTCCAAGTCCCCGTCCTATTCGCTTTCGTTTATGCTTTGCCCCTATTGATGGGGCTAGTTCATGCTGTTTCACCGTTCTCCTCCACGGTTACTAGATGCTTTACCTTCATAATCATGCCTCGAATGGATGGCGAATCATTATGCTCAACAGTCTGGTTTAGTCGACGAAATCCCAAGGCCTGAAGCGTTCGCTTCTGATCCTGAGGGTGACCAATGCCGCTTCTAACCCAGGTGACTATCAGCTTATCCAATGGTTTCCTCCCCTAGAGGCTTTGACTTCCGCCTGGCTAAAATTTGCTGAGGATCCCTTATCTGACTTAATCCCAGTATGGTCGCTCGCACTACGTTTATTTTATTATCGGTCCCTTGGCTTTTAGTGAGGATATCAGTAATACCGGCAAGCTCTAATACCACGCGTACCCCACCACCAGCAATCAACCCTGTGCCTGGCGCTGCTGGCTTTAGTAGCACCTTCGCAGCCCCCGATTTAGCGACAAACTTATAAGGTATGGTGCCATCTTTCATTGCCACGCTTACCAGTTGCTTGCGGGCGATAGCTCCTCCCTTTCTAATAGCTTCTGGTATCTCCTTGGCTCTCCCCAATCCAGCACCCACACGCCCATGACCATCGCCGACGACCACCAGAGCAGTGAAACTGAAACGCCTGCCTCCTTTTACCACTTTGGCTACACGCCTAATGTCAACAAGTTTCTCGTTCAGGGTTAACTCGTTATAATCGATACCCTCCATCTAAAAAACCAAGCCTCCCTCTCTGGCAGCCTCTGCCAAAGCTTTTACTCGACCGTGATACTTGTATCCGCCTCTGTCAAACACCACCCCTACTATTCCCCTCTCTATTGCCCGACTGGCTACCATTTTCCCTATAAGCGCTGCAGCTGCCACTTTCTTCTCCCCCTTCACCTCAGACCTCACACCTGGCTCTAGAGTCGACGCTGAGATTATAGTGCAATCCAGGTTATCGTCTACCACCTGGGCATAAATATGGTTCAGGCTACGATAAACACATAGTCGTGGGCGTTCCGCCGTGCCTGAAACCTTCCTTCTCACCCGGGCATGTAATCTTTGTCTGGTTGTTTTGGTGTCTTTTCTGCGCATTACCTCTTGGCTCCAACCTTCCCTGATTTACCCGGCTTGATACGAACCTTCTCACCGGCATATCTTATTCCCTTGCCTTTATAGTGATCTGGAGGTCTTACAGCACGAATTTTCGCTGCTACATCCCCTACCATTTGCTTATCAATACCCTGAACGCTTATCCGTTGCGCCTCCGGAACGACAACAGATACCCCGACAGGAGTGATAATCTCTACATGCTGTGAATAGCCCACCTGAAGCACTACTTTCTCCCCGACTTTTTGGGCGCGATATCCGACACCAACAATTTCCAGATTCTTCTGAAACCCCTTACTCACCCCCTCCACCATATTGGCTAGAAGGCTTCGCGTCAGCCCGTGAAGCGAGCGGTGAATCCGGTTATCGCTATGTCGAGATACAGTAAGCACACCTTCATTTAATGTAATATCCATCGCCGGGTCAAACGAGCGTAAAAGTTCCCCATTGGGACCCTTTACCCGTACCGTGTTTCCCTTTATGTCAACCTCAACCTGTGGAGGTAATGGAATAGGCATCTTTCCAATACGAGACATTAACTCCTCCGTTACCAAACATAGCAAAGCATTTCGCCACCTAATCCCTGGCGCCATGCCTGCTGGCCTATCATCACCCCTTTTGGGGTGGAGATAATAGCTATACCGGTTCCCCCGTATACCCTCGGAATCTCTTTCCGCTGAACATATATCCTTAACCCGGGCTTGGATATTCGCTTAAGCCCGGAGATCACAGGTTCCTTCTCCGCATATTTGAGATATATCTTAATTACCCTTTGTGGCTGGCCTTTTAAAACCTCGTAATCCCTGATGAAGCCTTCCTCCTTGAGAATTTTAGCAATAGAGAGCTTCATTCTTGAGGAAGGTACGAGGGTAAATTCGTGCCTAGCCAGAACAGCATTTCTTATTCTGGTTAGCATATCGGCAATTGGATCGGTTACCATCGCTTCACCTCTTACCAGCTAGACTTCCTCACCCCCGGGATTTGTCCCTGTAGAGCGAGCTCCCTGAAGCATATGCGGCACAGCCCAAACTGACGGATATAGGCTCGTGGCCTGCCACAAAGGCTACAGCGATTCCTTTTCTGCACTTTATACTTTGGTACTCGTTGCGCTTTTACAATACTAGATACCTTCGCCATTCTTTCACTCTTTTCACTTTTATTGCCATTCTCCGAAGAGAACATAGCTGCTTGATCGATACCCCCCTAATTATTCATCAGCTCTTGATTCTCGTGAGAACGGCATTCCCATGAGTTCGAGAAACCTTCTGCCTTCATCATTGTTACGAGCCGTAGTAACGACTGAAATCTCCATTCCTCGTACCTTGTCTACCTTATCATATTCGATCTCAGGGAATATTATCTGCTCCTTCAGTCCCAGCGTATAATTACCTCGGCCATCGAATGAGTTTCTTGATATACCCTGAAAATCTCGAAGGCGTGACAAGGAAATACTCACCAGCTTATCGAAGAAATCATACATCCGATCTCCGCGCAGTGTTACCATAATTCCGATAGGCATTCCCTTGCGTAATTTAAAACCGGCGATAGGTCGCTTCGCCCTAGTGATCACCGGATGTTGCCCTGTTATGCTAGCCAGGTCACGCTCCGCTGCCTCTATGATATTGGCTTGTTGTGTTGCCTCCCCCATGCCAATATTAACAACAACTTTCTTCAGGCGAGGTACCTGCATCACACTCTTATAGCCGTAATCTCTCATCATAGTAGGGATGACTTCTTCTTGATACTTTTCCTTCAATCGCGACATTAACTTATTACCTCGTGGCATTGGCAGCACACTCTTGCCTTCCTGCCATCCTCCATAATTCGAGAGCTGAGACGCGCAGGACGATTACATTTAGGACACTGAAGCATTACGTTAGAAATGTTAATCGGGGCCTCTCGCTCAATGATACCTGCTTGTCTTACTGTTCCTCGTGGCTTGGTGTGGCGCTTTACTATATTAACACCCTCTACCATTACACACTGCTCACCATGCAGGGATTGACGCACCTTCCCCTTCTTCCCTTTGTCTTTACCGGCAATAACGACTACTATGTCATCTTTTTTTATCTTCATCTTAGAGCACCTTATAGCACCTCTGGAGCCAGAGAGAGTATCTTCATGAAATTCTTTCGCCTTAACTCATGGGCCACCGGACCGAAGATTCGCGTTCCTTTAGGATTATTCTTATCGGTAAGGATTACCGCAGCGTTATCATCGAATTTGATATATGACCCATCACGCCGCCGATAGGGTTTTGCTGTACGCACGATTACAGCCTTCACTATTTCACCTCTTTTTACCACTCCTCCCGGCGTCGCCTCCTTAACAGAGGCTACAATAATATCACCAACACGAGCATATCTCTTTCCAGTTCCACCGGGAACATTTATGCACATGATGCTCTTGGCCCCGGTGTTATCAGCTACCCTCACCCTGCTCATGTGCTGAATCATTTTAATTCACCTTTAGATAATATATCCATCACTTTCCATCGTTTATCCTTGGAAAGTGGGCGCGTTTCCTCTATCCGCACTACATCCCCGATATGACAGGTATTTTGCTCATCGTGGGCCTTGAATTTACTGATGCGCCTTACACGCTTTTTATATAACCGATGAGGCCTGGAGAATTCTACCGCCACCACCACAGTCTTATCCATCTTGTCACTGACAACACGACCCACCCTTGTTTTTCTTTTGTTATCCTCTTTAGCTAACGTAACCATATTACTCCTCTGTGGAGAGTTCTATTTCCCTCATGACGGTCTTTATCCGGGCAATCCTCTTTCTCACTTTGCCGATCTCGTGATAATTCACCAGTTGTCTGGTCGAGAGGCGAAATCGAAGATTAAACAGCTCACGATACGACTCGTTAAGCTTGTTTTCAAGCTCCATCGAACCAAAGGTGCGAATCTCTTGGACTCTCAATTATGAATCCTCCCTGTAATGGGTCTCTGTATCCCGACATAAGAATTTGGTTGGTATGGGAAGCTTATGGGAAGCCAGTCGCATAGATTCACGTGCCGCCTCCTCACTTACTCCAGCGATCTCGAAGATAATCCTTCCCGGTTTGGTTACACAAACCCAATGGTCCACCGCTCCCTTTCCCTTACCCATGCGCGTCTCTGCTGGTTTTGAGGTTACCGGTTTATCGGGAAAGACACGGATCCAAACCTTTCCACCACGCCTCACATGTCGAATAATAGCACGCCGAGCCGCTTCGATCTGCCTTGATGTGAGCCAGCAAGCCCCCTGGGCTTGAAGCCCAAACTCGCCAAATAACAGCGTATTGCCTGCCTGAGCCACTCCCCGGCGACGACCGCGATGATGTTTTCGATACTTTACTCTACTCGGCTGTAACACGATATTACCTCTTAATCAGCGCGCTGTTCCTAATTCTCCTCATCTACTACTGAATCAGCCTTTTTCTTTGCCTTGGGCTTTTCTGCTGCCTTGGGCTTTTCTGCTGCCTTGGGCTTTTCTGCTGCCTTGGGCTTTTCTGCTGCCT
>JAVLBD010000019.1:0-15880 GCA_031581405.1 Dehalococcoidia bacterium | reverse complement strand
GACCGTTTACCACAATTCAATTAATTCTTGATATCTTTCCTCCTCATATAGCTTTATGAAACCATCGGACAACTATGATAACCATAGTAGTTACTGTCGAGATAACAATGGTTGCGTCTATCCAAAGTGAGCATACTAAGATAATAAAAAGTAATCATATTATATTGTATATTGACAAATAGCTTAAAATAATATATATTTATTAAACAATATATATACCACTACAATGATCTCATAATATGTAGGAAGGCATATTCAAGGGGATACTGAAGGGTACCAGGAGGTTATTGGAGAGGAGTTAATAAGCTATGAGTAAAGTAAGAATTCTTATCGTTGATGACCAGTCTGCCGAGCTGGAAATGATGAAGGAAATCCTTGACCGTGAGGGGTATGAGACAGTCGCTGTGGGTAGCGGGGAGGAAGCCCTGCAAATGGCAAATCAGGGCTTTGATCTGCTCCTGGCCGATATCTTCATGCCGCACATGATGGGTTTAGAGCTAGTTAGAGCATTTCGAGAGGTTAGCCCGGATACCATACCCATGCTTATAACTGGCTACGCCAGTGTCGAAACGGCAAAGGCAGCAGTAGAACTAGGTATTTATGATAACATCCTAAAACCCTTTGAGCGCGATGGGCTCTGCGCTGCCGTAGTGAAAGCTTTGGATAGGAAGAGGCATGCCGATGAAAAACCCCGGCGGAAGGAGTCAATTAAACCGTCCAGAGACGGTGAAACCACAATTGAAAACCAGGAACAGAGGCGGACAAGAATTCTTATCGTTGACGACCAGCCCGATGTGCTGGATATGATGAAAGAGATCCTTGACCGTGAGGGGTATGAGACAGTCGCTGTGGGTAGCGGGGAGGAAGCCCTGCAGCTGACAAACCAGTCCTTTGACCTGCTCCTAGCCGATATCGTAATGCCCCACATGGGGGGGCTGGAGCTGATTCAAGAATTTCGGAAGGTGAGCCCGGATACTGTGCCCATGCTCACCACTGGCCATGCCGATGTAAGAACTGCGAAGGAAGCATTGGAACTAGGTGTACTTGACTACATCGTTAAGCCCTGCGATCGGACTAAGCTTTGCTCTGCCATGACCAAGGCTTTGGATAGGAAGAAGCTCACTAATATGAGCCCTCAGCTTAAGGAGTCAGTTGAGATATTTGGCGGATGTGAATCTGTAACTGATAGCCAGGAGCAGAGGGAGGTAGTGAAGTATATCCTCTTTTTAAGCAACCAGGGCGAAAACACTGAAGGGTGATGACGACGCCTAGACAACAGATTCCAGGTCTCTACACTCCAACAACTAGGTCACCGACTAACGGTGGCCAGTAATGTAGAGGAAGCGCCTTGTGCCTCAAAGTGGGGTGCAACTTGATCCGAAGGAACTTCTGAAAATCGATGGTGTACCTGAGAAATACATTAACACAGATTCTCTTCCGGTGCAGATCGCAGACTATTTTCCCACCTCAGAAAAAGTAGGGCGCCCGAATAGACGGGGGTCATCAAATGGCTACAAATTGAATCGAGTGGCCTGATTACATGCAAACTGAATTATCGCTCAATGTTGTGGTTTTTACCTTTGTACGATAGTCCCAGTCTACACATCAGCTTAGCTACCACCTCAGGACAGATGTGCCGGCTTATTAATTTTGCTATAATTGCCGGGGAGGAGACAAAGTGAAAGTAACCCGAAGCGAAATCGATATAGATGCACCGGTCGAGAATGTATGGAACATTATCATCGATTTGGAGCGGTATCCTGAATGGAACACGTTCACTCCCAGAATGGGAGCAAAGCAGATCGTAGTCGGAGAGGAGTTTCTCCTGGACTGCCAAATGACGGAGAAACAGCTTCTAAGGGATGAAAAAGAAGTATTCCTGGCCTACGAGCCAGAGCGGTTCCGGGTCTGCTGGGGAACATCGAGGACAAGGGGAAGACCCGGGATAAAGAGTTACCGCTGGCAAATCTGTGAGCCTGTAAATGATAAACGAACACATTTTATTAACTACGAAGAATTTCATGGCATACTTGCTCCGCTTGTCAACCTGCTCTACGGGAAAAAGCTTCACCGTGCCTTCGTAGGCTATTGCCAAGACCTGAAGAAACGTGCCGAATCTTAGGGTGAGTTTCCATAATAAGTCAACCTTAGGGTTTTATTTTACCTACATACGGCAGATCAATTTACTTCACAAAAGATACACAGCCTTTTTTACAATAGTTGAATACCCCCAGCCTGCTTCTGTCAAACCCATGTCACCCAACCTCTTAGCCTTTTTGTCGCACCCTGCTCCCTTGAGACATCTATAGGATACGAGCCAGTTTTAATCTGCCCCCCTCACTCCTGCGTATTGACAACCGTCCTGCTGTTGTCTACGATGTCCCTATCGGTAATTGATGCACAATTTGACTTTTCTCAATGAAGCTGAAATGTCCAACAGGTTTGGCATATTGTTTCAATTGACTCCCATGACCATGGTATCTTGATAAAAAGGAGGGTTTTCAATGAAAGTTGTAGCCTTCAATGGCAGTGCCCGTAAAGACAGCAACACAGCAATTCTTATAAAGCACGTTTTCGGTGAGTTGGAAAAGGAAGGCATTGAAACAGAGATGATACAGCTAGCCCCCAAGCCGCTTCGAGGCTGCCTGGCCTGCTATAAGTGCTGGATCAATGCCGATAAGCACTGCGTTCAGACAAAGGACAACTTGAACGCATATGTCGAGAAGATGGTAGAGGCCGATGGAATCATCCTGGGCTCCCCTGTCTATGTTACAAGCGTGTCTTCAGAGATGAAAGCGCTAATCGATCGCGCGTGCATGGTGTGTAAGGCCAATGGAGGGCTTCTTCGACGCAAGGTTGGCATTGCCGTAATTGCCGCGCGCCGGGCCGGACAAATACATGCTTTCGATACAATCAACCACTTTTTCTTTATCAGCGAGATGATTGTACCAGGCTCATCCTACTGGAATTTCGCCTTTGGACTGGAGAAGGGTGACGTCGATAACGATGCCGAAGGTATTGATACCATACAAGTTCTCGGCCAAAATATGGCCTGGCTGCTAAAGAAACTGTATGGTTAGTAGATGACTCAGCAAAGGCGGAGGTCCCGTAGAACCTCCTTTACCCTTAGACCAGCCTTATTCAGCATGTACATCGATAGAGAAAACATATATAACTACCGCAGGTTCCCCAGTCTCACCATATGCGTATCGAAAGTAAATTGACTTTGTCTACGCCCTATGACAAACTGGGATGGTGCCCACCAGTCTCTTGCTTATTTTCGGTACTGCTTTTGTTATTGGCCTCTCTGGTGCTGTGATGCCCGGGCCTGTCCTCGCCGTCTGCATCAGCGAATCGGCGAAAAGGGGGGCTCGTGCTGGCCCGCTCCTTGTCCTGGGCCACGCGATCGTCGAACTTCCTCTTATTGTGGCCCTGGCGTGGGGTCTGAGCGAGGTTCTGGAACAAAGCATGGTGGCTGGTATCATTGGGGTGATCGGCGGCCTCTTCCTACTGGCCTTGGCTTTCGCTATACTGCGCCAGGCTCGCCGGGCCATAGCTCCACTTGAGGTCAGCGCTCAGTCGGCAAGGCGGGGTCGGTGGCTTATTGCCACCGGTGCGCTGCTAAGCCTGGCCAACCCCTACTGGTTCATATGGTGGGCTACGGTTGGAACCACGTGGGTACTATGGTCCCTGGCGGCAGGGGTAATAGGTGTGGTAATTTTCTTTTTTGGTCATATCCTAGCTGACCTGGGGTGGTATAGTATTGTGTCTTTTACCGTCGCACGGGGGAAACGGTTTATGACAGCGAGGGTATACCGAGGGTTACTTCTACTATGTGGCGTAGCCCTTATCGGCCTTGGAGTATATTTCGTAGTCTCGGGAGCTAAATTCCTAGCCGAGGCTTAAACTACTATTATACTTAGCGTCGATACGAATCATTTACAGCTGCCCATCTCGTCTGGCATAGTAACTAACGCCCTCCTTCAGCTGAGAAGAAGAATACCACGGTCTTTCCCTTTTTTAATCAGTATCATTCGGATTACAATAGAACAACTCCTTGACAATACCGTTGCCCTGGGCATACCCTTAACCATTACTCATGTCAGTTCAGGGTCTGTCAATTAAAGAAGCCGCATCCGTTATTGGGGTATCTCCAAAAACGGTTAGACGGTTTATCAAAGACGGTAAGGTTCCCGCTGAGCTTTGCGCTGGCAAATACGGCAACGAGTACCGCATCCTCAATATTCCACCCGGTCTGGTAACCCATAAACCCGTAGACAAATATATCGCTATAGGTATAGTCAATGACCCTACCCAGGGTCTAGACATGGTCAGGGAGCTGCAGGAAAGAAACCTGCAGCTTGCCGGTCAACTTGGCGCAGCTCAAGAGCGTATACGTTCCCTCGAGAACCAGGTCAAGTTACTGATTGCTCCCCGAAAACCCTGGTGGAGACGGCTGTTCAAAGTCAGAATTGGTGACTAATAACCCTCAGTTCCTAAACAGGGGGTAAACCCCAATTCTCCTTGAGTTACGGAAACGGTAGGGCTAGAACTCGATACTGGTGGTTAACCACTATCTGGCCTGCCGGCCTCATTGGTGATAGGCCATCACCCCCCCAGGGATTTTGTATACTGGCTGGACAACACATGAATTGCCGCATATAGTGAACGCTGATCTTCTTCAGATCATCGCGATATTCTTTAACTTGTTAAAACCATGCGAAACACTTCTTGCTTATCCTGATACTTCTCTATCGTCACCCTCAATTTACCCTAACAACGGCAATTAACCATGTAAACCTCAGCCAAAGATGTTATACTAGTAACCGGGACCGTATTTTTATAAGAATGCGGCCTCTAACTTGACTTTTCATTTTAGTTACCTTAAAATTAGCTACGATTCGGTTGCCCACATAGCTCAGTGGTAGAGCACCTTCTTGGTAAGAAGGGGGTCGCCAGTTCAACTCTGGCTGTGGGCTAAAGTTGAGGAGGAGAAATGGCAAAGAAAGTCTTTGATCGAACGAAACCCCATGTAAACGTGGGAACCATCGGGCACGTGGACCACGGCAAGACCACGCTGACAGCAGCAATTACCAAGGTGCTATCCGCCGCTGGTAAAACGCAATTCCGTGCTTTTGATTCCATCGATAATGCCCCTGAGGAGAAGGCCCGGGGGCTGACCATCGCCATCGCTCATATCGAGTATGAAACGGATAAGAGACACTACGCACACGTCGATTGCCCTGGCCACGCTGACTATATCAAGAACATGATCACCGGAGCTGCACAGATGGACGGTGCTATCCTTGTAATCGCCGCTGATGATGGGGTGATGCCGCAAACCAGGGAGCACCTTCTGCTAGCAGGTCAGGTGGAGGTGCCCGCTATCGTATGCGCTCTGAACAAGGTAGATATGGTGGATGACGAGGAGCTACTGGAAGTGACCGAGCTTGAGTTGCAGGAGGAAGTGCTGCCTAAGTACGGTTTCCCCGGCAGTACGGTCATTAGGGTCAGTGCCCTTAAGGCTCTGGAGTGTGGCTGCGGGAAGCGCGAATGTCAGTGGTGCGGCGCCATCTTGAAGCTAATGGATGCCGTAGATGATAACATACCCACACCCGTACGCGAGAAGGACAAGCCATTCCTTATGCCCGTTGAAGATGTCTTCAGCATTAAAGGGCGCGGGACAGTTGTTACCGGTCGCGTAGAGCGCGGTGTTATCAAGCCCGGGGATGAGGTAGATATCGTAGGGCTGAAACCGACGGAGAAGGCTGTGGTCACCAGCCTGGAGATGTTCCACAAGACTTTGCCTGATGGGCAACCCGGTGACGCTGTTGGTTGTCTTATACGCGGGAAGGAAAGAGACGATATACTGCGGGGCATGGTCTTAGCGGCTAAAGGATCGATTACACCGCATAAAGAGGCCGAGGCTGAGGTATATGTCCTCACCAAAGACGAGGGCGGCAGGCATACCCCCTTCTTCACCGGCTACAAGCCCCAGTTTTATATCAGGGTTGCCGATATTACAGGAAGCATCGAGTTGCCCGAGGGAGTGGAGATGGTGATGCCCGGCGATAATATCAAGATGAAAGTAAAGCTGATCGAGCCCGTGGCCATGGATGAGGGTCTTAGGTTTGCTATCAGAGAAGGCGGCCGCACCGTTGGTGCTGGCGCGATCACCAAGCTTCTAGATTAGAGGATTTCGATTGGCTAAGAAGGGAACTGGCAGGATTATTATTCATCTCGCGTGCACGGAGTGCAAGGAGCGAACATATACTACCGAGAAGAATAAGAGAAACGACCCGGAGCGTCTGGAGCTGAAGAGGTATTGCCCTCGCTGTCGAACCCACGGGCTCCATCGAGAGGTGCGGTAGGGTGAAAAGGCAGGTGGTGGGAGGTAGGCAAATCATCCCCCGGACTCGTGGATATATCGGTGAGGTTATCTCCGAGCTTAAGAAGGTGGTCTGGCCTACCAGGGAGGAAACAAGACGGCTCACCGTAATGGTGATCGTCATCGCCGGATCGATAGGGGTTTTTCTCGCCGTCTGGGATTACGGTTTTACACGGTTGATGGACTGGGTAATCAATCTGGGATGATAAGGGAGCAGGGAGAAGCGAAAAAAAACACCGCCTGTGGTTTTCCTTTTAACCAACTTTTACCTTCCAGTCGATCCGCTCCATAGATTCTACATGCAATTATACGGTGATTATTTGAAAAAAACAGACGTTAAGGACGAAAAACCAAAAGAGACGGTGCAGGGTGAGCAGCAGTGGTATGTAATTCATACCTACTCCGGGTACGAGCATCGTGTCCAGACTAACCTTGAGCACCGCGTTAGGTCGATGGATGCACAGGATAAGATTTTCCAGGTCATAATCCCTACCGAGAATGAGATAGAGATTAAGGATGGGCAAAAAAGAACGGTTGCCAAAAAGGTCTTCCCCGGCTATATCCTGGTAGAGATGAAGCTGGACGACGAGAGTTGGAATGTCGTGCGCAATACTCCGGGGGTCACCGGCTTCGTGGGCTCCGGTGCCAAGCCCGTCCCTCTGGATGAGGAAGAGGTCAACAGCATATTCAATCAGATGAGAGCGGAGACACCACGCGTTAAGGTCGGTTTCCACCAAGGGGAGAGTGTACGGGTAGTCGATGGTCCCTTTATTGATTTCATTGGTGTGGTCGATTCACTTAATGTGGAGAAGGGCAAGATAACAGTTCTTATCTCCTTCTTTGGGCGGGATACACCGGTTGAACTCGACTTCCTTCAGGTGGAGAGACTGTAAAACTGTAAATACTTAAAGTTGAGGGATAGGATTGGCTAAGAAGATTATGACAATGATAAAACTCCAGCTCCCCGCAGGGCAGGCTAACCCGGCGCCTCCAGTGGGCCCCATTCTTGGGCAGTATGGCTGCAATATAATGGGCTTCTGCAAGGAGTATAACGAGCGCACTAGCTCACAGTCGGGCTCCATTATCCCTGCGGAGATCACTATATATACGGACCGCTCCTTCAGCTTTGTTCTCAAGACGCCGCCTGTCACCGACCTGCTGCGGCGAGCGCTTAATGTGGAAAAGGGAAGCGGTGAACCGAATACGACAAAGATCGGCACGATTTCCAGCGACAAGCTCCGCGAGATCGCTATGATTAAGATGAAGGACCTTAACGCTGCCGATGTGGAGGGGGCGATGCGGATGATCGAGGGCACGGCCAGAAGTATGGGGATAGAGGTAGGATAATGGCCAAACACGGCAAACAATATCAGGAGGCTGCCAAGCTCATAGACAGTACCAGGGAGTATGACCCACAGGAAGCCATCGCGCTAACAAAGCAGGCAGCCTATGTGAAGTTCGATGAAACTGTAGAGCTTCACCTGCACATGGGTCTTGACCCTCGCCATGCCGACCAGCAGGTGAGAGGGGTCGCCACCCTCCCTCACGGGCTAGGCAAGCAAGTTAGGGTGCTCGTGTTTACCCAGGGCGAGGGGGTGAGGATCTCAGAAGAGGCCGGTGCGGACCATGTAGGTTGCGATGACCTGGTGAAGCGGATCGAGGAGGGTTGGCTCGACTTTGATGTCGCCATCGCCACCCACGATGTCATGAATAAGGTATCCAAGCTGGGCAAGATCCTCGGGCGACGCGGGCTCATGCCCAATCCAAAATCGGGAACCATTGTGCCCCCCCAGGATCTGCCACGGGCGATCGGTGATTCCCGAAAGGGGCGGGTTGATTTCAGGATAGATAAAACGGCAGTCATACATGTTCCCGTGGGCAAGGTAAGCTTCGATGAAGACAGGTTGCTGGAGAACATGGCAACATTGATCGAGACAGTGATAAAGGCTAAGCCCAGCGGAGCGAAAGGACAATACGTACGAAGCGCCACGCTGACCACATCGATGGGTCCGGGAATCAAGCTTGACCTGAAGCCAACTATGGAGCTGCGCGCTCCGTAAAAGGACGTCTGGCGATGCATCCGAACGAAGGAACCGTTGACCGAATCATCCGGCTCGTCTTGGGAGTAGTAGCCCTGATTCTCGCCTTTCTCCTTCTGGATGCAGGCAGCGGGGCAGCAGGGGGGATTGCGCTGGCAGCTGTTGGAGCAATAATAGTACTGACTGCAGCAACAGGACACTGTTTGCTATATAATTTATTCAAGTTTTCGACAACTAAATAAAGGCTTGTAAGTGCTATAGACAGCGGGTGCCGTTAAGGCTTAATATGTGCCCGCCGAGGCGAGACAGGAGTCCCTGAGTCTATGGCGCAGGGATTTTTTTCGTCTATCACGAGTTTTTGTTCACAGAGATACGCCTCTCGCAAATCGAAGAGGTGAAGATATAGCATTATTATAGAGAACTGAGAGGTGAGAAATGCGTTTGGAGGAGAAGAAGCAGACAGTCAGCGAACTCGCCCAGAAGCTTGAGCGGTCCACTATCGTTATAACTACGAACTATATCGGGCTTACGGTGGCGGAAATGACAGAGCTGCGGCGCAAACTCCGCCAGGAGGAGATCGAATTCCGGGTAATTAAGAATACCCTGGCCCGTTTCGCTGCCGAGCAGGTGGGTAAAGATAAGCTCAACAGCATTATTGAGGGCCCCACCGCGATCGCCTTCGGCTATGGCGATGAGACGGCGCCGGCCAAAGCCTTGCTCGATTACATCCGCTCCGCTAAAAGCGAGCTTAAGATCAGTGGCGGACTGATGAAGGAGCGGGTACTCAGTGCCTCTGAGGTAGCAACACTAGCTACCCTACCCCCGAAGGAGGTCCTGATTGCAAAGCTATTAAGCGGGATGCAGGGAAGTATATTCGCCCTGGTCAATGTACTCAATGCGAATATAGCAGGCTTCACAAATTTACTGGTTGCACGTAAAAAACAATTAGAAGGAGGATAAAATGGCCGAGGAACTAGAGCAGAAAGCAGAAGAGACGACAGAGGAAAAGACAGAGGAGGCAGTCGAGGTAAAAGTAGAGGAGACTGTCGAAGCGAAAGCGGAGGAGACAGTAGAGGAGCCAAAGAAGCAGAAAACAAAGGAAAAAGCCGAGGCTAAAGCGGAGGAGAGGGTAGAGGAGCCTAAAAAGCAGAAGGATACAAAGCAGGCTGCCCCCAAATCTGCCGCTGCTAAGGCAGGAGCAACGATGACGAAGGATGATCTCATCACGGCTATCAAGAATATGACCGTTCTTGATCTTAACGAACTGGTCAAGGCTCTAGAGGAAGAGTTCGGCGTTAGCGCAGCCGCCCCGGTAGCGGTAGCTGCACCTGCCGGTGGTGCTTCTGTAGAGGCTGCCGCTGATGTGGAAGAGCAGACGGAATTCACCGTGACACTCAAAGATATCGGCGCCAATAAGATCAATGTGATCAAGACAGTACGTGAGGTAACCGGTCTCGGGCTCAAAGAATCTAAGGACCTCGTGGACTCTGCCCCCGCAACGGTGAAGGATGGCATTTCCAAAGAAGAGTCCGCCACGATAAAGCAAAAGCTGGAGGCTGCCGGCGCTACTGTTGAGATAAAATAGCTTCTGGATAGGAGAAGCGGTAGTGACGGTAAAAGTTATCATAGAACGAACTGTGAAGCCAGACCAGCAAGACGAGCTGCGGCTGCTCTTAAAGGAACTGAGGGCTCACGCGATTCATCAGCCGGGTTACATAGCGGGAGAAACGCTATTCTCAGTCGATAAATCAGGGACGCATCTCGTTATCAGCACGTGGCACAGCCTGCAGGACTGGAGGGCCTGGGAGAACAACCCCGATCGCCTGAATATCTCAGCCAGGATCGAGCCCATGTTAACCCTTCCATCCAAAACAGGCGTTTTCGTGGAACCATGGGCCTCGCTACCTGAAGGTATCTGAAATAGGACCGAGGTGTTTAACTGTGGTGGAATATCACCTCAGGATCGATGAACTGCCTGCTAGCGAGCAGCCCAGGGAGCGGCTCAAGGAAAGCGGATCCGCTTCACTATCAAACAGCGAGCTCCTGGCAATTATTTTGCGTACGGGGACCGCTGCAGAAAATGTACTCGGGCTGGCCACAAGGATGCTCACCAGGTTTGGTGGACTCACCGGTCTGGCCCGAGCGAGCTTCAGCGAGCTTTGCTCCGAGCGAGGTATGGGACAGGCCAAGTCTGCCCAGATCAAGGCCGCCCTGGAGCTGGGGCGAAGGCTGAGTTCCACCCAGCCCGAAGAAAGGGCAGTGATCCGCTCACCCGAGGATGTGGCCAACCTCCTTATGGCGGATATGAGTGTTCTCGACCAGGAACAGCTCAGGGTGTTGCACCTGACCTCAAAGAATCATGTAATATCCATATCCGAGGTGTATAAAGGGAATGTGAACACATCGCTGATTCGCCCCAGCGAGCTCTTTCGAGAGGCGGTGCGGGAGAACTGCCCGGCTATCATTGTGGTACACAATCACCCCTCAGGAGACCCCGAACCCAGCCACGAGGATATCGCCGTTACAGAGCAGATTGTAGCAGCAGGGAGGGTGTTGGACATCGAGGTGCTGGACCATATAATCATCGGCAATCAACGCTATGAAAGCCTGAAGGAGCGGGGAGTGGGGATTACGCAGGGTTAAGGAGGGTAAAATGGCAAAGAAAAAGGTACTGCTCACCGGCGCATCCGGCTCAATGGGCGGCGAAGCCTTCAAAGAGCTGCTGAGGAGAAGAGATCACTATGATACCGTGCTTCTGCTCAGGCCTTCCAAGATAAACAGGGAGGCCTTTGCCAAATATGAGGGGCAGGAAGGGGTAAGGATCGTCTGGGGAGACCTGTGCAACTTCGATGATGTACTGGAGGCGGTTAATGGCGTAGATCACGTCCTGCATCCTGCAGCTTTTATCTCACCGGCGGCGGATCACAACCCCCCCGTGTGTAGAAAGGTAAATACGGGCGGCACAGAAAATATAGTTAAAGCGATCAAGCAGCAACCAGATAATGGCGTCAATATCCGGCTCGTTAGCATCGGCTCTGTAGCTGAATACGGAGACCGCCTTCCACCGGTCCAGTGGATCAGGGTTGGAGACCCTCTGAAACCGAGCGTTGGCGATTTTTACTCCATAACGAAAATGGGCGGTGAGAGAGCGGTTATAGAATCCGGTCTGAAATACTGGGCCATAATGCGACAGACATTTATCGCTATCCCCAATGTATACTCTCTCATGGATCCCATCATGTACCACCAGCCTCCCAATACCCATATCGAACTCATAACCAGTGCGGATGCAGGGTACGGATTGGTCCAGACCCTTGAGTGCCCCGATGACTTTTACGGCAGAGTATACAACATGGGAGGTGGCCCATCATGCAGGATTCTGTATAGCGATTACCTCAGGGAATTCATAAACATCTTCGGCCTAGGTGATTACAGAAATATATTTCCACGCAACTGGTTCGCTATAAGGAATTTCCATTGTGGCTGGTATGAGGATAGCTGGATCCTCAATGAATACCTGGGTCACTGGCGGCAGTCCTTTGAGGATCAAATAAGGCAGGTGCTGGATGCCGCCCCATGGTACTTGAAACAGGGAGGAAAGCTCGCTCCCCCTTTCCTGGCAAGATTGTTTATGAAGAGAATGGTAGACCCGTTGAAATGGCTTGAAACCAACGATAAAGAAAAGATCTGTGCCTTTTTCGGTAGCCGTGAAGCATGGGCAGAAATACCAGGATGGGACGAGTACATTGTCGAAAAGGAAGACAAGGATCGGAAAACGAAGGAAGACCCGCTGACCAAAGAATATACTCTGGTTGATATGCATGCGCTGGCCAATTCAAGGGGCGGTGAATGCGTGTCGACAGAGTATATCGATATTAAATCGAAGCTCAACTGGAAATGCGGTTTCGGACACGAATTTGATGGTACTCCCAGATTGATTCTGTCCGGGCACTGGTGCCCGGAGTGTGTACCCCCACCATGGAACTGGGACGCCGTTGCCAAGGTGGACCCGGCCATAGCCGCCGTCTATTACTACAATCATGCCAAGGATGAGGCTCAATGTGTTGATTATCTATACTGCCCCAACGAATAATACAGATGTCGCAGCGAAGCTATAGCCGTTACATCACGAGCTCCGTACTGGTGCTGATCGCTGTAAACGTTGTTCTCTATATAGCGACACTTGCTGACACTGACCTCATCTACACCCTCGGTCTACAGCCGTCAACATGGATGGAAAGGCCCTGGACATTATTGACCAATCTCTTCATCCACGGTGGCTTATGGCATCTGGCGGCGAACATGATAACCCTCTTCTTCTTCGGGAGGTATCTATCCATGATGGTAGGAGAGGCCAAATTCCTCATCGTTTATTTCCTCGGAGGGATAATCGGTAACTTCTTTTTCATACTGCTGGGGCCATCAAATACCCTGGTTATTGGCGCATCGGGAGCCGTATTTGCAGTGGGTGGAGCGTTCACCCTGCTGGCGCCGAAGATGAAAGTCTTTGTATTCCCCATACCGGTCCCACTTCCCCTATGGGTAGCAGTCATCGGCGGTTTCATCATACTATCCTTTCTCCCTTTCGTGGCGTGGGAAGCTCATCTCGGCGGCCTGCTTGTCGGACTGGCAGCGGGCTACTTCTTTAAAAAGCGCCAGCGCAATATGCCGGTGTTTCGCTAGATAGCCAGCCAGCCTGATCGTTGAGCCTGAACGTAAGCAGTAGCGATGAGGTCGATCGCTATCCATTCTTCAAAATGAACAAGTTCGTAATGGCATGAAACAAATTAACAATACAACTCCACACAGAGCCACAGAATATGATAGTGACATAAAGAAGACAGTTCCCTTCTACGATCTCTTTTACAGTGAAACTATTGACCTGGTAAAAAGTGTTAGGCCAGATGTGCATGTTTGGCTTGACACAGGTTGTGGAACAGGGACATTCGTTAAAGAAGCACTTGCTCACTTCCCCAGTACAGTCTTTATACTGTCAGACCCATCCGAGAACATGCTAAACGAGGCCAAGAAGAAGCTAAGTTCCATCCAACCATCACGAATTCAGTTTATTGATGCTATAGGTACCGAGAAGATATCGCCCGATGGTATTAAGCAACCAGACGTAATAACAGCTATTCAGTCACATCACTATCTTGATTCAGATATGAGGCAAGCCGCAACTCAAAGATGCATCGATCTATTGGCTCCGGGTGGCATTTACGTCACTTTCGAAAACATCCACCCATATTCAGAAGAAGGGGTTGAAATAGCTTTAAAACGCTGGACACGCTATCAGTTATCACAGGGCAGGGATGAAAAGTCAGTTGTAGAGCATAGGCAGCGTTTCAATAAAGCGTACTTCCCTATCAGCGTTGAAGAACACATCAAGCTGTTGAAGAGATGCGGATTTCGTGTTGCCGAGTTATTTTGGTACTCGTACCTGCAAGCCGGGTTCTATGCAATTAAGTGATAGACAACATTTATGATGGATGCCGACCGAATAATACTTCGATATACCCCCTAACAGGTCACTGCAGCCGGCTGTGAAATTCAACGGTATATTTAAAAAGGAATTCAGATTATTCAGATGAGTCGGTCGTTCGTCGGTTGCATCGGGGTTCCTTTGTTGCTACAATCTGGCTCAGTGGTAATACACTGGGTGATTATATGAGTTTGATGAGAGAGAAAACCAGATGATCGAAATCGAGGAGTTGCGCGAAAAATTCGATAACTCGCCGTGTGCTATTTTCCACGGCATGAATCTTGTAGAACTCTCACCGGGGTATGCCAAGGTTAAGCTTGAGCTGAAAAAGGAATTTCTGAACTGGGAAAGTATGATTCATGGTGGCATTATCGCCACTTTACTTGACCAGGCTTTTGGCTGCGCTTGCAATACATTGGAGAATATACATGTCGCTATTCAGATGAACATCCATTTTCTTGCCGCTGCGCCTGTTGGGGAGACTATCTATGCTGAATCCAGGGTCATACATGCCGGCAAGAGGGTCGGGGCATCGGAAATGACCGTCCTCGATTCGAATGGGAAAACAATTGCCCGCGCAACGGGGACGACGGTCTCTTTGGGACCACGAACCTGACCAATGGCTTAACTAGATTATTGCAGGTTGTTTTTACGAACGTATCTTGTGGGATGATACCAGATGATTATTGAAATGAACAGGGACGCTACGAAGGATCAAGTCGATCATGTGGTAGAGAGAGCCCACTCCTTTGGCTTTGAGGTCCAGCTGAACCTGGGCACTGAGAAGACGGTGGTTGCGATTCTGGGCAGCGATACAGGCAAGGTGCAGACGGATGCTTTTGCTGTTCTACCCGGTGTACAGAGTGTCACCCGGGTGATGAAGCCGTACAAGCTGGCCTCGCGAGAATTCCATAGTAAGCCAAGTAAAATCAATGTATCGGGCGTTGAGATCGGTGGGCAGAGAGTGGTAGTCATGGCTGGACCCTGCGCTGTGGAGAGCGAGAAGCAGCTTATGGAGACGGCCAGGGCGGTCAAGGATTGCGGAGCCGCGGTGGTCAGGGGCGGTGCCTTCAAGCCCCGTACCTCACCGTTCAGCTTCCAGGGTCTGGAAGAGGACGCTCTGCACATGTTGGCAAAGGTTAAATCTGACCTCGGTATTCCGGTTATCACCGAGGTATTAGACATCCAGAACGTAGAGTTAATCGCAAAACATGCCGATATATTGCAGGTAGGGGCTCGTAATATGCAGAATTTCGCTCTTTTAAAGAGGCTGAGTAAGTTAAGACATCCTATCCTGTTAAAAAGGGGGCTTTCTGCTACTATCACCGAATGGCTGACTGCTGCCGATTACCTTCTGGCCGAGGGTAATCGGCGGGTAATCCTGTGTGAACGTGGCATTAGGACCTTCGAAGACAGCATTCGCTTCTCTTTGGATATCAGTTCTATTCCGGTAATCAAACGTTTCAGCCATCTGCCCGTCATCGTAGATCCCAGTCATGCTGCTGGGCACTTTGCCTATGTGCCCAGCATCGCTAGGGCAGCGATAGCAGCCGGGGCGGATGGGCTCCTGATAGAGGTCCATCTCAATCCTCAAGAGGCGTTAGTCGACGGCCTGCAATCTTTGACGATCCCCGATTTCAAGCGGTTGATGACCGAGCTGAGAAATATCGCGGAAGCCGTGGGCAGGTTTATCTAGGGCTTGCGGTTGTTTGAGCTAACTGCAGTTACATAACTTTTACCAATACGCGTGGAGTGTATGCCCTAATGTACTCAGGAGGAAGGTGCAAGAGGCAACTCAAACGTGTGCGGTTCACTCTTATCCTTAGAGACCGCTGAAAAAGAGGCGCAGGATACTTCCTGCCGGGGGTCTGGGGGTGTCCCCCAGCTTTAAAAAGTCCCCCAAGATTGGGGGATTAGGGGGTTGATTTAGACTGTTTCAGCAGTCTCTATCACCAGGAACTGAATAGCGGA
>JAVLBD010000199.1:0-2421 GCA_031581405.1 Dehalococcoidia bacterium | reverse complement strand
ATATAATCATATGCCCCATATTGCATTGCTGCCCGCGCCGTTTCAATACCAGCATAAGCGGTGACTAGTATGGTCACGGCATCCGGGCTAACCTCCTGAAATGCCTTAATCAGCTCCAGTCCCTCCATGTGGGGCATGACGATATCGGTCAAGAGCAGGTCAAAGCCCTGGTTCGCTAACTTCAAGGCTTCCTCTCCACTACCCACAGCCACTATCGCATACCTATCACAATCAAGGATATCCTTCATCATATCCAGCTCTGCAGGCTGGTCATCAACAATAAGGATTTTATCCTGTTTCATCACTTATCAACTCCCTCGATAGACATAATTAGCTCATTATCAATTACGAGACTGCTGAAATAGTCTCAATCAACCCCCTATATCCCCCAATCTTGGGGGACTTCTGAAGCTGGGGGACACCCCCAGGCCCCCGACAGGAAGTATCCTGTACCTCTTTTTTAGCAGTCTCATTACTTACCATTCTTCAGCAGCCTCACCATCTCATCTGAAAGGGTCTGTCTGCTAAAGGGCTTAGCAATAACACCATCGACGCCGACCTTATCTCTTTGAGCGCTATCTACCTGAACCCCCCAGCCGGTGATTAGAACCACCGGCGTCTCCGGGCTCCTCTGCTTGACCGCCTCAGCCACATCCCAGCCCGAAACATCTGGCATCCCAAGGTCAGTGATTACCAGGTCATAGTTGCCCTGCTTAAAGAGGGTGATGGCTTCCTGTCCATGAGAAACTGCCGTTACGTCATACCCAATCTGGGAGAGCATCAACTCAAGAACCTCGTTGACATTGGGATCGTCATCGACCAACAGTATTTTGGCTTTCCCCGTAGCATTAAGTGAATCACTGGAAGACCCGTTTTGCATCTCTTCGCCTCCTATCGGTAATTTTATATAAAATGTAGTCCCCTTACCCAAACTGCTTTCGGCACTGATGTCTCCACCATGCCTGGTGATAATACCATATGCCATACTTAACCCCAACCCCACACCACTCGGCCCCTTGGTGGTAAAGAAAGGATCGAAAACCTTGTCTTTCGTCTGATCTGACATCCCAACACCGGTGTCGGCAATAGAGATAACTACCCGGTTATTTTCACGCCATGCCTTAATGCTAATTTTACCACCATCAGGCATAGCATCCACAGCATTGAAGATTATATTAATCAGCGCCTCTCTTAGCTCAGCTATATCCCCCAGTACCGATTCTGTTACGTTTAACTCTGTGCTGACCTCAATCGCTCTACCATCTTTTTCCGTTCTTTCCTTCAAGCGGGGTTCTGCCATCTGTAAAGCACTCATTACCATATGGCTCACGTTAACGGAGTCGGAGATCCGATCCTTTCTGACCCTGGTAAATTCCTGAAGGCTCCGTACCGTCGTGGCCCCATCAATAGCCGCTTGCTCGATAGCGGTCAGACTTTTTTTAAGTACTGGGTCCTCCACACTCTCTATAGCCAACTGAGCCCGACCCAAGATGACCGTTAATACATTATTGAAGTCGTGGGCTACACCTCCCGCCATCTCGCCCAGGGCCCTGAGCTTTTCCGACCGAACCATTAAGTCCTGAGCCTGGTTTAATTCCTCATACGCATGGCTGGTCTCCTCATAGGCTCGCTTTACCTCGTCATAAAGTAGCGCATTCTGGACGGCCACGGCTACATGGCCCGCAACCTGCTCCAGAATTTTTTGCTCCCTTTCCCCATAGGCATAAGGTCTACAGCTGGTCAGGTTTAAGGTGCCAAATATCTCCCCCTTGTATATCAGCGGCACCCGTATCGCCGACCTTAACCCATCCCGCACATGGTTTCCGTCCACGGCGAACTGCCTTTCTTTAGTAAAATCGTTCTCAATGTTAGTGCACTGATGAGCAATAACCCACGCAGCAACCGACTTCTTCAGTGGAATGGTGACCCCAATATCCAACTCCGTAGGGACCTGTGAAGACACTGCCAGGAACCTTAAGCTATCTCCATCGACCAGCCCGATGCTGATGCGGTCAAAATCGACCAGATTCTTTAACGTTACGGTAAAGGTCTCGTACACTTCGCTCATATCCAGACTGGTACCGATAACCCTGGTTAGCTGGCTGATCATATCGATCCAATCAGCCCTGTCCTTAGCCTCCTGGTACAGCCTGGTATTCTCAATGGCGACCGCAGCCTGATTAGCGACACCGAAAAGGAAATCCAGGTCATCAACGGAGTAGACCCTTCCGGACACTTTTGGACCAAGTAGAATCACTCCGATCAACCTCCCTTTGGACGTCACTGGAACCAGCACACTGGCATCCAGTTCTACTAACTGCTCCCGCTCCTTTTTCCACATGGCGCGAAGTTGAGGCACTCGCTCCAGATCCTCCGCGGTTAAGCACTGATTCACTCTGGCCAAGTAGCCCACTGCCGGGT
>JAVLBD010000198.1:0-2421 GCA_031581405.1 Dehalococcoidia bacterium | reverse complement strand
CTGTCTTGGGGGACTTTTTAAAGCTGGGGGACACCCCCAGACCCCCACTAGGAAGTATCCTGCGCCTCTTTTTCAGCAGTCTCGTTCAATACAAAAAGGACGCCTCACTATATGAGCAAGTCGTCCTTTGAAAGACAAAATATAGGTTTAGATCTACTATCTAGTCCGAAGAGGGTAGCGGCCTGGGCTCCTGTATCTCCATTTCCTTATCGCAACATAAGACCGAGCCATCGCCGGCCTTAACACATAATACCTCGGTGTTACATACCTGGCACTTGAACCGCTTACCCAATTGATTTGCCACTGGTCATCCTCCTTTTTCTACAGGCCTACTTCTTGAGGGTCATCGGCTGACCGCAGCAAGCAAGCTTGCCTTCGCCCGCTCTGGTCACAATAAACTCGGAGTTGCACTTCTCACAGAGGTATCTCTTTCCTACTTCGTTCGCCAATTTATCACCGCCTTCACTTCTCAGAGATTGAACTCTCTCTCGATAAATCCTAAATAATTATATCCTTACCCCTAAGCCTGGTCAACACCCTGTACTTGCCCACTACATGAGTAATGTCTCAATACAAACCTATTGTAGATGTCATTGCGAGGCCTGAAGTGCCGAAGCAAACTAGGTGTTAGTGGGATAGTGAGATGTGGGGATTGCCGCGCTGCCCCTGAGCTAAACTCAGGGCTTCGGCTCACCGCAATGACAAATTGGCATTTCCTACCCAACCACCGTGAGATTTGTTTCTGGGGGACACCCCCAGACCCCTGCCTAGGAGGGGATTCATCACAAAGCCTCTCGCATTAACATGTGGAGCGAAATCCACCACATCAAATGTCGGCTATCTATCCGAGAGAGATGGCACCTATTGGATCCCGGAGATATATGAAATGGCTTTCGTGGACTTGGTGCTGAAGGTAAAGACAGGCAATCAGCTTCAATCTGCGGTATAGGAATATTCGGGTAGAAGGTGCCAGTCGCTTAACGGCCAGTAGCAGAGCCAGGCTTTGCCGATGATATTCTCGCGAGGCAGCATCCCCCAGCTGCGGGAGTCACTGCTATTTTCACGGTTGTCACCCATAACGAAGTAGCTGTTCTCCGGCACCAGTGTGCGGGGGTAGTCTCTATTGGTGCTATCGATATAAGGCTCCTCCAGCAGTACGTCATCAACATAGACCCGGCCATACTTTATCTCGATCCATTCCCCGGGCAGGGCGATCACTCTTTTCACCAGTACGTCGCTTTGTTCCCGGGGAGATTCAAATATGACCACATCTCCGTGCTGCGGGTCACCGAACCAGTAGGCTGCCTTTATTACCAGTACTCGTTCCGCGGTGTGAAGATTAGGCTCCATGCTCATGCCCTGCACCACTCGGCTCTCCATAATAGCGGTCGATGCAAGGAAGATTAGAAGCGCCAGCACAAGGGCGGTAAAAATCTCGAAGCTAGCTCTTTTTATCATTTCTTTTAACCGACTGCTAAAATATTCTTACTCAACCCTCTAATCCCCCAAACTTGGGGAATTATTTAAAGCTGGAGGGCACACCATGACCCCCGGCAGGAAGTATCCTGCACCTCTTTTTCAGCCGTCTTTATTATTATACCCTATTCGTCCAGTCTATTCAAAATGTCACCTATCTGTCTGAACGAGATCATCAACTCCCTATATCCCCCAGTCTTGGGGGACTTTTAAGTCTGGGGGACACCCCCAGACCCCCGGTAGAAAGTACCCTGCACCTCTTTGTAAGCAGTCTCCTAAACAAGGTCACATTCATTGGGGTTTGGTCCCGGCCTCAATCCTGGTTATAGGAGTAACCCGGTATGAGATGCCAGTCACCGAACGGCCAGTATACAAGCCATGCCTTGCCGGTGATATTTTCCCGGGGCATCATTCCCCAGCTACGGGAATCGGTGCTGTGATTGCGGTTGTCCCCCATGACGAAGTAGCTGTTTTCCGGAACCTGGGTGCGGGAGTATATGGGATTATTTTTACCCTGCGCATAGGGCTCCTCCAACGGCTCGCCGTTAATATACACGTGATCCCTCGTGACCTGCACCCACTCCCCGGGCAAAGCTATCACCCTTTTTATAAGCCCGTAACCTTCATCAGGATGGTTACCTATGATCACATCGCCCCTCTGAGGATCGCCGAACCAGTAGGCCGCCTTGATTTTTATTGCGCTCTGGCCATCATGAATGGTGGGCTCCATGGAAGAACCCTCCACGTGAAAGCTACTAAGCGTTGAAAAAATCGCCAGGAGTAAAAGCAGCGCCGCCAGAATGCTGATTAAGAACCCAAGCCGGCTGATTTTTTTAGCGAACAAATCGCGAATGTGAATTCTCCTCATCATTCTAACTACAGTCCGTTAAGAACCATACATCATAAGAGACTGTTGAAATAAGTCTCCGTCAACCCCCTAAGTCC
>JAVLBD010000197.1:0-2447 GCA_031581405.1 Dehalococcoidia bacterium | reverse complement strand
GGTAATATCGGAACCAGTGCTATAGATAGATTATTGGAGCAGGGACACCAAGTAAGGGGCTTCGACCTTAAAACTGGGGTGAATGAAAAAACTGCTCAGAGATATAAAGAGCAGATAGAAGTAATTTGGGGAAACGTTAGTAATCCCGATGACATATCTGTCGCTGTCAAAGACCAGGATGTTATTATCCATCTGGCGTTTATCATGCCGCCGGCGAGCGAGGATCGTCCCGAATGGTCTCGGGAGATTAACATAGGCGGAACACAGAATATACTCAATGTGATGAAAACCATTGCCCCATCATCCAAGATTATCTTCTCCTCATCGCTCAGTGTCTTTGGCGATACTCAAAGCCAACCACCACCGCGCACCGTGTCCGATCCGGTACAGCCCGTGGATAACTACACCAATCACAAGGTGGAATGCGAGGTATTGCTGCGGGAATCCGGGTTAGGTTGGTGCGTCTTCCGCTTCGCTGTTGTCCCGCCAATGAAATTAAGTGGCGTTGAGGAGCTTCCGAAGATGTTTGATTTCCCTCTGGACATGCGTATTGAATTTGTCCATCCCCGTGATGCAGGGCTGGCCCTGGCCAATGCCGTGAGCTGCGAGGAAGCATGGGGTAAGATATTACTTATCGGTGGTGGGCCCAGCGGCCAGCTCTACTATCGTGATTTTATCGGGCGGATGATGGAAGCAATGGGAATCGGGATGCTTCCGGCTAAAGCCTTCGGTTCAAAAGCCGCTTACAACGATTGGCTGGATACCAGCGAAAGTCAGAAACTACTTAATTATCAGCAACACTCATTTGATGAGTTCGTACAGGAAGTAGCCTCGTCACTGGGCTTCAAGAGGTATATAATTCCGCTATTTCGTCCCCTGGCCCGCCGGTGGATGCTGGGTAAATCGCTATATTATAAGGCTTAAAGAGACCACTGAAAAAGAAGTGCAGGATACGTTCTGTCGGGGTCTGGGGGTTTGCCCCCCAGCTTCAAAAAAGCCCCCCAAGATTAGTGGATTAGGTTGATAGAGACTATTTCAGCAGTCTGCAGAAGATAGATATTTCTCATTTCTTATAATAAGTACTGCGCAAGTTCTGATTAGCAGGCAATGGAATCCCATGGATGCTAACAGGCCGCGATATTTGTGGTCCTGGTTTTTCGAGGGAATTTGAGTGGTGTTAATTAAAGCGCTCGGAGAAAATGTGCTTCTCCATAATAGAACGAACCGCAGCTACACCGGGTGATGTGGAGAGTCCGAGTATGGATTTTCCGACCAGATCGTAGTAAGCGATGTTCTCATCCTGGGGAATGTAACCCAAGACGTCCAGGTCCTTTTCCTGCGCATATTTTTGGAGAATGTCCTCGTTGCCCAGCACCCTGTTGAAGACCAATCCCAACTTGTCGCATTTTATTACCATCTCATTTTGTACCATTCCCTTTATCTGTGATGCGGTTTGCAGGCCCCTGGATGTGGCATCACTAACGATAATAAGGGTGTCGACATGGCCCATAACCTGTCGGTTTAGCTGTTCCAGGCCGGCTTCGCCGTCGATGAGTATAGTATCGAAATTCTTGGAAAGAGTATCTATTGTATCTTTCAAAATACTATTGACTGGGCAGTAGCATCCAAGAGTTTCGGTACGACCCATAGCCAGTAGCGCAAAACCATCCATTTCGTGAAGGGCTTCAAACGCCATATAGTCGATCTTTTCCAGTACCTGGCGTTTTTCTTCTTCCTTGCCACCTCTTGCGGTCTTAATTATCTCCTCGCGGATCTGGCCCATAGTGTGTTTAACGGTTATACCGAGGGCGAGGGGTAGGCCCATTGCAGGATCGGCGTCTATTAGTAGTAGATTGCCTGCCTCGTTGCTATCCAGTAGGACCTTAGTCATCAGTGCGGTAAACGCGGTTTTACCTGTGCCGCCCTTGCCGCATACAGCCACCCGCTTCTTCTGAATTTTAGGGTCAGTCATAAGTTCCCTCTAATAATGGAGTCAAATAAGTTACGATTTAGTGCCGCTTTTGGTTTTTCGCGTTTTTTTTCGTACGGTGACCATTCCCTTGATCTCATCACATACAGAGCTATCCGGGCATGACTCGCAGTCCCATAACTGGATGCATTCGATATCGTATCCCTTCGCCTTCCAGGTCTCCTTGGTAATATTACCGGAGATTTCCCGAATCTGCTCACCAATATTGTCCAGAAGTTGCAGGTCCTCCTTGCTGGAAGTGACGAACATTACCTCCATCGCCTCTATCTTAGGTATGGCTGACCTATATATAGCCATGAGTGCCCTTCCCAGTATTTCGAAGTTAAAACCCTTGCCCGCGGCATCAAGGCTCACCCGGCTCCACATATGCTGGGGGATGCTCTTGATCATGTACCCTTCAATTTGGTCTGCGATGTATTGATTCGCTTCCAGCAGCGCGTGTTCTTCATTTCCAAGA
>JAVLBD010000196.1:0-2489 GCA_031581405.1 Dehalococcoidia bacterium | reverse complement strand
CCCAAGATTGGGGGATAGAGGGGGTTGATTGAGAGTATTTCAGCAGTCTCTTGAAAAAAGGATCTATAAATGTCATGATAGCGGCTTGGGAGAGGATTAATTGTTGAAAAATCGCCGTTTCTGGATTGGCCTGGTAATTACCCTCATTTTCCTGTTCCTCTTTATCTATCAAGTCCGTGATGACATTGGCGAGATGGGTCGGGCGCTGGGCGAAGCAAATTATCTCTTTTTACTCCCCGGAATACTGTTTTATTATTTGGGGATATATTTTCGCGCAGTACGCTGGCGCTTCGTCTTGAAACCGCTGGGGAGTTTCTCCTCCATCCGATTATTCCCGCTCATCGTAATAGGCATGCTGGTAAACAACGTCCTGCCTGCCCGTTTGGGTATAGTTGCTCGGGCCTATATACTCGGGGAAAAGGAGAGCATAAGCAAGATGGCCGTTGGAGGCACCATGGTGGTGGAGCAGATATCAGACGGGGTGATACTCATACTCTTTGCGGCAATAATTTCCTTTTTTGTTCCTTTAGAGGGATTGCTCCAGCAGGTCATTTATATAACATCCGGTCTCTTTATCGTGTCACTGGTATTATGCTTAGTCTTGGTCTCCTCTCCAAGGCTTGCTCAAGCCGCAATCAATGTGGTACTGCGCTTTCTGCCTAAGCGGTTGCGGGAGAGGACAGAGCGGTGGTTGCTCCTTCTTATCGAAGGATTGGGGATAATGCGTAGCCCGGGCCAGCTCTTCATCGTATTCGTATTGGCTGCACTGGTCTGGCTCTGTGAGGCGGGATTGTTTTATATGGTGGGTTTTGCCTTCGATTTAGGGCTACCATTCTATGTCTATTTACTGGCTGTGTCAGTTGCCAACTTGGCCTGGGTGCTGCTGATGACTCAAGGTGGTTTGGGGCCTTTCGATTTCGCTTTACAGCAAATCCTGATAGCCTTTGGCATCTCTGTTGGTGTCGCTAGCTCTTACACACTGGTATCACATGCTCTCATACTTATGCTGACAATTCCGCCCGGGTTTGTATTCCTATGGATGGAGAACCTCTCCCTGGCGCAGATAACTCGCGGGCGGCAAAGATTGGAGGAGAAGAATGACGCACGGGGAGGCGCTGAATGAACATAGGTATTATCGGTGGCGGGATCGCCGGGCTCACCGCAGCCTATGAGCTCAGTAAGGGGGGGCATAGAGTATCTCTCTTCGAAAAGCAGGCGGAGCTTGGCGGGCAAGTGGGTACCTTTGACGTGTCAGGGGAGCGCCTGGAGCGATTCTATCACCATATCTTCACCAGTGATGTTGACATAATCCAATTGATCGATGAACTGGGTCTCAGCGAGCAGCTGCTGTGGCTGGACTCCAAGGTGGGATTCTTTCATGGTGGGAGGATATACGATTTTGTTACCCCGATGGAGCTCCTTAAATTCAGCCCGGTAGGTTTAATCGACCGGGTACGCCTGGGGCTGGTTTCACTTTACCTCAGGCGCTACAAGAATTGGCCCAGTATGGAAGGGATGACCGCCCGGGAATGGCTCACTAAGTATGGGGGGAGACGCAACTACGAAGTCGTGTGGGGACCCTTATTAAGGAATAAGTTTGGGACGAGCTGTGACGAGGTTGGCATGGTTTGGCTCTGGGGGAAGATACATCTTCGTCTTTCCTCACGCCAGGGGGAGAAGGAGCGCCTCGGCTATTTAAAGGGCAGTTATGGGCTGCTCATCGATACCATTAAACAGCGAATCATTGACTACGGAGGGGAGATTCATACATCTGCTCCGGTTGGCAATATGATCATTGAGGACGAAAAAGCAGTTGGGTTTCTGGTGGGGAAGAAGGGGGTGGAGGGCAAGGAGAAACAGCAGGTGCATCACTGTGACATTACTATTGCCACTGTACCCTCGCCTGTTTTTCTCGATATCGCACCTCAGTTACCTGCTGAATATGCTGGGAAACTGGCAGGCGTACACTACCAAGGGGCGATGGTGATGGTATTGATCTTGAAACAGCCCCTTTCTCATATCTACTGGATGAATATAAGCGATGACTCAATCCCCTTTGTCGCCCTTATCGAACACACCAATTTCATGGAACCCTCGGTCTATGGGGGAAAACGGATAGCCTATATATCAAACTACCTGTCGCACGACAATCCCCTGTATTTGCTGGGTTCAGATGAACTTCTGCAAGAATACCTGCCACACCTGCGAAAAATCAATTCCGAGTTCGATTCCAGCTGGGTCGAAGGACACTATCTCTTCCGCGATGATGTAGGGCAACCGGTCATTACCACCAACTACTCATCTCGTATTCCCGAGCACCGTACACCTATAGCCAACCTGTATCTGGCGAACACCACCCAGATATACCCTGAGGACAGGGGTATGAACTACAGCGTGCGTTTGGGGCGCAAGGTGGCAAAGCTGGTAAGTGCCGAATATTGAGAGACTACTGAAAAAGAGGTGCAGGATACTTCCTGCCAGGGGTCTGG
>JAVLBD010000195.1:0-2552 GCA_031581405.1 Dehalococcoidia bacterium | reverse complement strand
CAATACAGATAAATGGAACAAATAGCATACAGATATACGGGAACGATTTCGCCGAGACATTGCTGATCATGTAGGTGAAGAATTGACCTTCATTTTGTAAATAGAGTTTATTGAGCAATGAGGGCAGTGAGTTTATGATTATTTGAGTTTATGATTATTTCTATAACTAATAATGCCAGCAAACAGTTCGTCGCAATACGCAAACAGGCTTGCTCATTGCGCATTTTAACGTTACAATCCAGATGATAAATTGGAGGATTACCTCAGATGTTCCACATATTTGTCGGATATACCCTGGAAATTAACCTGTGATGAAAGTAGTATCAATTGTCGGTATGGCAGGCTCAGGCAAATCAGAAGTGGCTAAAATATTTGAGAACAATGGGTTTGCGAAAGTAAGATTTGGAGATATAACGGATAGGGAAATCGAAAAAAGAGGGCTGGAGTTAAACGAGAAGAACGAAAGATATATAAGGCAACAACTGAGGAAAGAGCATGGAATGTCAGCTTATGCCGAACTAAGCCTGTCCAGCATTGATAACCTGCTGAAATCGGCGGACGTTGTGGTGGACGGTCTCTATTCATGGGAGGAATATAAATTGTTGAAGAGTCGTTACGGTGATCGTTTTTCTGCGATTGCAGTCTGGGCATCCCCGGAGACAAGATACGAGAGGTTAGCGAAAAGACCAGTCCGCCCGTTGACGGTGGAGGAGGCCATCAGCCGGGACGTTGCGGAGATAGAAAATTCGGATAAAGGCGGGCCGATTGCTATGGCTAACTTCACAATAATTAACGAGTCTTCTCTGGAAGACATGGAAAAGGAGACACAGAGAGTTATCTCTGCTTTGAAATGAAGGGAATGACCCGGCCGGATAGTGATGAATATTTTTTAAAAATCGCTTCTGTGGTGGCGGAACGTGCAACATGTCGCCGACACCATGTAGGAGCCGTAGCGGTACGGGGAAAACACATCTTGGCTACTGGCTATAATGGCGCTGCCTCCGGGCTCAAGGATTGCCTGGAACTCGGCTGCCTGAGAGATGACATGAATGTGCCATCTGGAACGAGGCATGAGGTATGCAGGGGCATACACGCGGAGCAGAACGTCATCATACAGGCTGCTCTCCATGGGGTAAGCCTGGAGGGTGCTACGATTTATGTTACACATACGCCGTGCGTCCTATGCGCGAAGATGCTGGTAAATGCTAAGATAAAGCGGTTTGTTACCTTTGGCACGTATGCTGATGATTCCTTCAGAGACCTGTTTAAAGAAGCCAATATAGAGTTTGAATCACATACGAAGCCGTCTTCCACCATAACTTATCTGGCATAGGGAATTACCTGCACGCTTTTTAAAGAATCAAGAGGAGTAACAGGATATAGAATAATACTGTTTTAAAAAGCGGTGCAGGATACTTCCTGCCGGGGGTCTGGGGGAGAGTCCCCCAGCTGTAAAAAGTCCCCGAGATTGGGGGATTAGGGGGTTGATTGAGAGTATTTCAGCAGTCTCAGAATATATGAAGAGCAGAGAGACATGTAGACTTAACGGGGTGACAGTGTAGCATCATTACTCCTTGGGGCTGCCGAAGATAACGAAAAAAAGGGCGGACGTTTCTGTCCACCCGAGGAGAATAATCGTAACAGCTTCAGTTATAATTGATGCACAAGCTTCCTGTGCATCACACGTTCAGGGACGACCAGCTGGCCACTATTGTGCAGGCAGAGTAGAGCGCTGGCAAGCCACGTGCCATAATAACTATTAAAATTCATCTTCCTCTTCCTGCTGAAACTCCTCCTGTGGAATCTCCGCAGGCTTTTGCCCCTTTTCATCGACGTAAAGCCCTTTATAAGAGATGCCATTATTTTTTTCTTCATTCACAAGAGCCGTAATATCATCTCCGTTGAGCTCGTCCTCAGGAACTCCATCAGTCTTTTCACTCTTCGTGAGAACCGTGAATTCATCTCCATTAGGCTCGTCCTCAGGAACTTCGTCAGCCTTTTCTCTCTTCGGGAGAACCACGAGCAGGACAATTGCTGTGATGATAATGATAATCCCCAGCACGATTATCAGGGCGTACCACCACTGCCAAGCAGAGCCCTCGTCGGTCGCTAGAACAGCCCAATCGCTCAAATGATCTGTCTGAGCACTCGCCGTTACTGAAGCCGTGTTCACTGTCGTATCAAGGATATTCCATTTACCACCGCTGTAATACGCCAGATTCAAACGATCCGGATCCTTACCGGCAGCATTCCAATCGGCAGTTGAATACTTTACGCTGATCACCGCATCCTTCGACAGCGTGGCTACCGATGGTGAGGTAGTGATGGAGAAACAGCTCCCATGAACGCTGTATCCCGCAGGAGCGGTGCGGCATGTAGCACTCGCAATGGTAACGATAGTATTACTGGTGAATGCCCCCTGGGGGAATGCCAGGCCGACCTTGCCATCGCTTGTGGTGACCGTACCACCCGATACTCCAACGATACCTTCACCCTGGAATGGTGGCGGGGTTGCGGTTGGCGTAGGAGTTAGAGTTGGGGTAGGTGTGGGG
>JAVLBD010000194.1:0-2567 GCA_031581405.1 Dehalococcoidia bacterium | reverse complement strand
ACCAACGTTCTTGATCGCACTAAGCCCGAAGCGGATACCGTCTTTCCCATCCTGACGCTCAATGACAAACGTAGCCTCGCTTCTGTTAATATCCGGTGGAAAAACAGGGATACCGAGGCGGTTACATTCGTTGACGGCGGAATGTATCTTCTCCGGCTGACCGATATCCATGGTGAGCAACGCACTCATGAACTCCGCCGGGTAGTTTGCCTTGAAGTAGGCAGTCTGATAGGCGATCATAGCATAGCTTACGCTGTGAGCCTTATTGAATGCATAGCCGGCGAAGGGCTCGATGAGGTCGAAGACATCTCTTGCCACTTCAGCGGAAAACCCCTTCTGCTTAGCCCCTGCAATGAAATTTTTCCGCTCCTTTTTCATCACCTCGGAGATCTTCTTGCCCATAGCCTTGCGAAAGATATCCGCCTCTCCCAGGCTGTAGCCGGCGAAGGTCTGGACGATGCGAAGCACCTGATCCTGGTAAACTATCACACCGTATGTATCCTCAAGTATCTTGGAAAGGGCGGGATGGGGAAATTGAATCGGCTCCAGGCCGTACTTAGCATTGATGAATATGGGGATATGCTGCATAGGCCCGGGTCGGTAGAGGGCAATCATGGCGGCGATATCACTGAACGAGGAGGGCTTGAGTTCCTTGACGAAGCGGCGCATACCCGCGCCTTCAAGCTGGAATACCCCGGTGGTTTCCCCTGCGGAGAGCAGCTCAAAGGTTTTAGGGTCATCGAGGGGGAGCTTGTTGAGGTCGATATTTTCCCCCTTGGTCTGGGCGATCATCTTTATCGTTTTATCCAGGATAGTAAGATTCACCAGCCCCAGGATATCCAGCTTCAGTAAGCCTATCTGGGCGATGGCATCCATCGAGAACTGGGTCATGGCGATTGCCCCTTCACCCGTCCTGGTTGGCCGCTGAAGGGGAACATAATGGGAGAGCGGTTCCTTGCAGATAACCACCCCGGCAGCGTGGGTGGAGGCATGGCGACGGATGCCCTCGAGGCGACGTGCGTTATCCACCAGTTGGCGTACCCCCTCATCACCACGATGCAGATCACCCAGCTCCGGGTTCTCCCCCAGGGCCCGCTCCAGTGTCACATTCGGTCCGGCGGGAATCAACCGTGCCACCCGATCGACATCCCCGTAAGGCATTCCCAGGGCGCGGCCCACATCCCGGATCGCTGCCCTGGCTCCGAAGGTTCCGAAGGTGATGATCTGGGCTACACAATCGGCCCCGTATTTCTCGGCAGCGTAGGAAATTATCTCATCGCGCCGCTCATCCTGAAAGTCAAGATCGATATCCGGCAGCTCCTTGCGTTCTACATTGAGGAAGCGCTCGAAGACCAGCTCGTGTTCCATGGGGTCTATATCGGTGATGCCGAGAGAATAGAGAACGAGGCTGGCGGCGGCGCTGCCCCGCACGCCGAAGAGGATTTTTCGCTCTTTGGCAAAGGATATGAGGTCCCAAACGACGAGGAAATAGTTGGCGAAATCGGTTTTTCGTATTACATCCAGCTCATACTCCATGCGCTCCATGATCTCCGGGGCAGGCTGGGCGAAGCGACGCCTGAGCCCCTCACGGCAGAGCTCGCTGAGGTAATCGTCGGCTGTTTTGCCCTGGGGCGTCGTTACATGAGGGAGAAGAGAGTGTCCGAATTCCAGCTCAAGGTTGCATAGCTCGGCGATGCGGTTGCTGTTCTCCAGGGCGTGTGGAAGGTCTGAGAAGAGCTCCGCCATCTCTGCCTCGCTCTTCAGGTAGAGGGAATCCTCCATCTTCATCCGCTTGTCATCGTAGATGGTCGTGTTTCGCTGAATGCACAGGAGCAGATCAAGGGCAGGAAGATCCTCCTTTAAGGTAAAGTGCACATCGTTGGTGGCTACCACCGGGATCCCCAGCTCAATGCCCAGGTCGATAAGCTGGGGATTTACTCGCTCCAGCTCCGCTATGGGGTGACGCTGAAGTTCCAGGTAAAAATCAGCGAAGGCCTGCTTATACCAAAGGGCGGTACTCCTGGCTTCATCAGTGCGGCCATTCAAGATAAGGCGCGGGATCTCGCCCTGGAGGCACCCTGAGAGGGCCACCAGTCCCTCTCTATGCTCTGCCAGAAGCTCCCGGTCCACCCTGGGCTTATAATAAAAACCCTCGAGATGGGCCTTGGTATTGAGCTGAAGGAGATTGTGATAACCCTCTACGTTTTTGGCGAGCAGAGTAAGGTGAAAGGAGATTTTATCTGCGGGGTCTTTGGAGCGGTGCCTAAAGGGCGTGACATAGAACTCACACCCCAGGATGGGCTTAATACCAGCCTCTCTGGCCGCCTGATAGAATTCAATTGCCCCGTACATGGCACCGTGATCGGTGATCGCCAGGCTCTCCATTCCCAGCTCCTTTGCCCGGGAGATGAGCTGGGGAATGCGGCACAGGCCGTCGAGGAGGCTGTATTCGGTATGAACGTGAAGATGGGTAAACATAAAACCTCACCGGAAGAAATCAAGAGAATTATAGCATAGCCGTATTTTTTGAGCTCCTCTTTGCCAAAGCTAAAAGGTAAAAAAGCCAG
>JAVLBD010000193.1:0-2601 GCA_031581405.1 Dehalococcoidia bacterium | reverse complement strand
GATAACAGCGTTTGTGCCAAATGTCTCCAATGCTACTTTCAGCAAAGACTCATCAACCAGCTCAAACTGTTTCCTTGCTACTTTAGCGAACGCAGTTGCATCGGCTAGATTGACTGGCTTCTTCCCATGCACGGCAATAGCTTTCAATCGCTTAGAGCCCATGACAGCTCCACCACCGCATCTTCCTGCTGCCCGGTGGATGTCGCTCATAGTGCTGGCATATCTCACTTGATTCTCTCCGGCGATTCCAATACAGGCAACGTTAAACTTGTCCCCTAGCTCCTTCTTTATCTTATTTGTAGTTTGAGGAACGTTTTCACCCCACAAGTGCTTGGCATTCCTAAGCTCAGCTCTACCCTCCTCAATGACAAGGTAAACAGGTTCTGGAGAGACGCCCTGCAGAATAATTCCATCAAAACCTGTTCTCTTGAAGTCTACTCCCCAAAAGCCGCCTACATTTGCTTGCGCCCAGATACCAGTTAATGGTGATTTGAAAACCACGTTGTATCTACCGGTGCTGGGAGCCTGAGCTCCCGTAACCGTCCCAGTCATAAAGATAAGCTCACTTTCAGGGCCTAACGGGTCTGCCCCCTTGGGGACCTCATGATAGAGGTAATGGGTTGCAAGCCCGGCACCCGTTAAGTACTTATCAAATAGATCCTCAGGGATTTTCTCTTCTGTAATTTTAGATTCCGATAAATCGACCCTCAAGATTTTGCCATGGCCTCCAAACATTTCTACCTCCTTTTCTCCATTACTGTGTAAGCGCACTATGTTATGCTGCTACCTATTAAATATCTAGAAGTCCACAGAGCGGCCCTCGTAGGCGTAGAGGAAAAGCTTACTCAGTTCCTCATAGGAGGGGGCGCGGACAGCTGTGATTATCTGCGTATCATTGAAGGCATCGTCCACCATCTTTTCCAATTGTGCTTCGTAAGCCTTGCGCTCGATGCCCATTTCTGCAACCTTGATTGGATTCCCTACTTTCTGGCATAGATCACGAATGTATTTTGCGAGAGCTTGTGCTGCTTTTTCACCTTCATCATTAGAACAGCCGATGAACGAAGCCAATTGGGCAAACCGCTCTGGATCTTCCTTGGCGGCGAACTCGATGGTATAGGGGAGGAAGAGGGCAACCGCGCGACCGTGGGGTATATGGAATACCGCCCCGAGCACATGTCCCATTGCGTGAGCCATTGAGGCCATGGCATTGCCGAAGCCCAGGCCGGCGCAGGTAGCAGCATTGTGCATTCTCTCTCGGGCTTCCATATCGGAGCCGTCGGCAACGGCGATTGGTAAGTACTGAAAGATGAGGCGCATTGCATTAATGCACAGGCCATCGGTAATATCTGTGTGCCACGTGCATGTGTAGCTTTCGATGGCGTGGGTCAGCGCATCCAGCCCTGTGTCAGCGGTCAATTGTTGGGGCATTCCCGAAGCCATCTCCGGGTCCACGATAGCGATATCGGCGGTGTTCTCTCGGTTGCCCAATCCCATCTTACGCTGTTCCTCTGTGTCGGTTAAAACGATAGCCCAGGTGGCTTCAGCCCCGGTGCCGCTGGTGGTGGGGATCGTAATCAGGCGTGCCTTCTGGCGCAGAACCAGGTCCGCAATGGGATTGATGGCAGCTGGCTCCATATTGGGCTGTTCGTAGAGAACCCAGATGGCCTTGGCAGCGTCTATCGGTGAGCCTCCACCCAGGCCGACGATCCAGTCGGGTGCAACCTCCATGGCGATCTGCGCTCCACGGCGTACTGTCTGCACACTGGGGTCGGGCTCGACCTCATCGAATACGTGCACTTCGATGCCGGCTATATCCAGATGGGCCTTTACCTTGTCTACCAGGCCAAGTTTGACCATCATGCCGTCGGTGACAATGAGGGCTCGTTGGCCCTCCAACTCATCAAGGACTTCCAGCGCCCCTTCACCAAAGACGATACGTGGTGATACGAAATTCCACATCGCGACTACCTCCCTCTGATAAACAATCCAAGACGTTTGACGAAAGGAAGATGATAGATTTCGAACAGCGAATTGCCAATTATGCCCGTTCTAAACCGTCGGTCACTGTCCTTGACTTCAGTCACCAAAGTCTGTGGGTACACGTGAGACGCAGTTGACCAGCTCCTTGGCTGCCTTGGGGTAGCGCATGACTTTCATCATGTCACCCTTCAATTTTAATTTGCGTACCATTATTGCCGAGATAGGGTCCAATTTCCCTTCGATAACTTTGCGCCAGTTGGTGTATGGGGCACGGATGATGAACTGAGCCTCCCGCTCATCCTCGCTGGCGATCATCGCGGCATCGGTGCACTTACCATGATACAGGCCGACGAAGAGATGGGCGGTCTGAGGATAGGCTTTATCAGGCTCGATGGTGAATATGAAATCCCCTTCCCAGTCCTTAGCCGACCTTTCGTAATCCTCGCTGGCATTGAGCTCATCTGCGAACGCCTTACCCCATTCGTCGGACGGAAATTTTAAAGCCATAAGACTCCCCCCTTTCTCTGACATTCATAAGCAGACAGGAAATCTATATCTTTATGAATGTGGTGCAGAGTTTAGCATTTGGCAAGATGAAAGTCAATATATAGAGAGAGC
>JAVLBD010000192.1:0-2617 GCA_031581405.1 Dehalococcoidia bacterium | reverse complement strand
CTCAGCTATCCGTAGCTACCAAACGTAATGACCTCTTTCTCTATTCCAATCCCAGGCGCTTGAATATATCATCCACATGGTGCAGGAAGTGGCCGTAATCGAAAATGCCCTCCAGTTCATATTTGGATAGGTGCTTACCGACGTCAGGGTCAGCGTTTAGCAGGTCGAAAAAGCTTATCCTGTCTTTCCACGCCTTCATCGCATTGCGCTGCACTATCCCATAAGCATCCTGACGACTAAGCCCCTTATCGATGAGTGCCAGCATAACCCTTTGTGAGAAGACCAATCCCTTGGTGATTTCCAGGTTCTCCTTCATGTGTTCCGGGTAGACCCGCAGTCCCTTCATTACATAGGTAAAGATGTGCAGAATATAGTCCAGCACCAGGCATGAGTCGGGGAGGATGATGCGCTCGTTGGATGAGTGGCTGATGTCCCGCTCATGCCATAGGGCGATGTTCTCCAGAGATGTCAGGGCATGCCCCCGAACCAATCTTGCCAGACCCGAGGTGCGCTCGCAGAGCTCCGGATTACGCTTATGGGGCATCGCCGACGAGCCGGTCTGCCCCTCTTCAAAGGGTTCCTCTGCTTCCAGAGTCTCGGTTCGCTGCAGTCCCCTGATCTCGGTGGCAAATTTATCCAGCGAGCTTGCGATGATGGCCAATGTGGTTACAAATTGGGCGTGGCGATCGCGCTGCACGATCTGGCTGGAGATGGGAGCTGCTTCCAGTCCCAATTTGTCACAGGCGATAGTTTCCACCTCAGGGGTGACTGTAGCATAGGTGCCCACAGCCCCGGAAATCTTACCTACAGCGATAACCTTTCTTGCTTCGGCAAGCCGTTGCTCGTTCCTCTTCATTTCCTCGAACCAAATAGCAAGCTTCAGGCCAAAGGTGGTAGGCTCGGCATGCACGCCGTGGGTGCGTCCCATCATAATCGTATGTTTATATTTCTTTGTCTTCTCTTTAAGTACTGCAATAAGCTCGGTTATGTCCTGAGCCAGGATGTCTGTTGCTGCTACCATTTGCATGCTAAGGGCAGTGTCCATAATATCGGATGATGTCAGCCCGAGGTGAATGAAACGGCTTTCCTCCCCCAGGCTCTCCGCTATCGCGCCGAGGAAGGCAGTCATATCGTGGTGCGTCTTTATAAGTATCTCATCGTACCGTTTCGCGTCAAAGTGGGCTTTTTTAATTTTGGGGATAGCCTCTTTGGGTATGGCCCCCACTTCGGCCCACGCCTCACAGACGGCGATCTCCACCTGGAGCCACTTTTCGAACTTGTTCTCGTCCGACCAGACCTTCTTCATCTCCGGCCTGGAGTAACGTTCAATCATTTTTCTTAACTCTCTTCTAGCTGTGATTTGTTTTACTGGGATGGTGGTTCACTATGGCCTTCTGACAGGATTCGCCGGTACTCCTTATAGACTTCTCTGATTCTTTCATACTTCAACGCCAAGATAGCCCCTGCAAGGAGAGCTGCATTCTTTGCACCATCTATAGCAACGCAAGCCACGGGGACTCCGGCGGGCATCTGAGTTATAGAGTAAAGTGAGTCTACCCCCAGGAGTTCGCTTGTCCCCAAGGGGACGCCAATTATAGGAAGGGTGGTCCAACTGGCAAGAACGCCGGGAAGATGCGCCGCTTTACCTGCACCGGCGATAATAACCTGAAGGCCACGCTGCTCTGCCTCCAACCCGTACTCCCGCGTCTTCTCAGGGTTGCGATGCGCGGAGAGGACCAAGACCTCATATTCGATGCCTAGTTGCTGCAATGTATCCAGCGCTGGCTGCATCAATGACTCATCTGACTTGCTTCCCATCACTACACCGACTAATGGCATATCAAATCTCCTATCATATAAGATTAAGCATAAATAGGACCGCCGCCCAGCAGGGCGTCACAGGCATAGCTCCAGATGCGGTCGTCCCCTTTCATCAAATTGAAATAGAAACGCGGGGTTTTGGTGAAAAGGTCCGCTAGCACCCGACCCGACTCGATACTTGGCATTAACTGTGCATCCACTGCCTGTTCATAGTCCCTCAGATCAATAGTAGTATTCTGTAATGTACTGACGATTACCGGCGCAGCAAGCTGTGCGCTTCTAATGGCGTAATAAATACCCTCTCCGGTAAGGGGGTGAACTAAACCGGCAGCATCGCCCAGCAATAGAGCATTGCCCCGCTGAATAGCCATTCCTCGCTTTCGCACCGGCATGAGATGCCCGGCTGAATTAGCAACCTGGCAGTCGCCCAGGTGGTGCAGAAGCCGTTGCAGGTAAGGTTTCAGCCTTTTTGAAAAATGAATAGGTCCTCCAACTCCGACCGATAGGTGGTCATTTTTAGGGAAAACCCACCCATAGCCTCCTGGTATATGTCCAATATCCAGCCAAACAAGGGAATCCCAATCGTTTAGCTTGTTCGCAGCTATGTAGACTTCCTGTTCAATGGCAAGACCACGTTCGAAATCCGCGGTCAACCCCACATTTTTTGCTACCATACCTTTGGCACCATCGGCACCGGCAACAATTTTGGCAGTAAGGTGGCCTGCCGAGGTCATCACCTCGACCGTAGAATCTGTTATCTGTATATGATTAGCCCGCTCGCCATCGCTAACTGTCG
>JAVLBD010000191.1:0-2623 GCA_031581405.1 Dehalococcoidia bacterium | reverse complement strand
ATGTCAAATCATGACTTAACCTCATCTTGAAGTTTGGGAATTTTTACTAGATGGACAATGAAGGCTGAGCTGGTGACCTCTGAAGATAAGATTCCAAAGATGCTCATGAAACCATATAATTCTAGTATATACCAACCTCTTCTCAACCTGGCTTGGTTCCCCCGGAATGCGGTTTGGCTCTAGAAAGGAGTTTCCTATGACAAGCCCAGAACGGAAACATTTGGAAAAACTCGCGGCGCCCTGCGGACTCTACTGCGGCGCTTGCTCGATTCTTGCTGCCGGCAGGAAGAATGATCCTAAGCTCATGGAGTTGATCGCTATGGGAGTTGCTGATTACCTGGGGCATCCAGTGGAGGTAAAAGACCTTGCCTGTGAGGGCTGTCACGCGGATGTAGTAGCTATCATGTGCCGCGAGTGTGATCTGCGATCTTGCGCCTTGTCAAAAGGGTTAACACACTGCTCGCAGTGCGCTGATTTCCCCTGTCAGCAAATCATCGATTTCAATAATGATGACTTCCGTCACCATAGTGAGGTCCTGGATAATATCAGACGCCAGCGTGATATCGGCATTGATGCCTGGACTAAGGAGCAGGATGAGAGGTGGCGCTGTCCTAAATGCGGCTGCGTTGCCGACTGGTATGCCGGTCAATGCTCGAACTGTGACACAACCCTGGAGGGACACTTCTAGTTGCTGAGGACATTATCATATACCTATTGGCATCTTCTGGTTTCGGGTTCTTCCAGCCCGGAGCAAAGTGGACGGACATTAGCCGATACTATCTGTGAGTTCTTTTAGATAGAGACTGCTGAAAAAGAGGTGCAGGATACATCCTGTCGGGGGTCTGGGGGTATCCCCCAGCTTTAAGAATCCCCCAAGATTGGGGAACTATGGGGTTGATTGAGACTATTTCAGTAGCCTCAGATAGATGGGTAGAACATGGTAGATAATATTGTATCAGAGCTTGTAGAAGCAGGTATCATTTTTCTTCTCTGCCCTGCTTAACAGAAGCTATATTGCCATTGCGAGCGGAGTGAAGCAATCTCAACGCTGCATGCCTGTCCACCCCCTATCTGAGATTACTTCGGCACTTTGTGCCTCGCAATGACAGCAATAAAGCAATGGCGGTGCTGTATTACTAATGTACTGGACGAGTGAACTTTCTTGACCGAGAAGCTGACGATATGCTATTCTACACTGAGCACGGGAAGGCCGACTCGTATTGAATAAATGGCGCGTCCAGGCTTCGACGCTGAGGCAATTATTAACAGCTTACAGATCATCAGGGAGCTAGAAGACGAAAAGCCGAAGTGGCGGAATAGGTAGACGCGACGGTCTCAAAAACCGTTGGGGGGCGACTCCCGTGTCGGTTCGATCCCGACCTTCGGCACTTTTCCGCGCGTTGTGGTAAAAGATCCGGGACGCCACAGGTTGGAAATTGCCGAGTTGTGTAGCGGTAGCACGGGGGACTTTGGATCCCTAAGCCCAGGTTCGAATCCTGGCTCGGCAGCTTTTTCGGGCTTAAATGAGGGCGTTACCACAGTTGAAAAGAGAGTTGGTCAATAGGCTTAGGCCTTTTTTGGACTTTTGTACAAGTAATAGATAACTGAATGTAAATTCCCCGATAGCTCAATGGTAGAGCGGGCGGCTGTTAACCGCTAGGTTCGAGGTTCGAGTCCTCGTCGGGGAGCTTTTTTATTTATCCTAATTTAGTTCACAGTATGGCAAAACGTATTGTCATCGCCTCCTGAACGTAAACAGAGTACTATGGCTATTGTGCTCTGATTGATATCTGGTCTAGCGGCCTCCTACTAAACGATTTGGGCTTATTCGTAGTAGTAGGAAGAACTGCGCTCAGCGTCTTTGTGGAGAGGATCTGCAATGAGCGCTTCAGAAGCCTATCGCTTTGATAGACTCGAGGTCGCACATGTTGAGAACCTGTGCGTCCTTAGCGATCCTCTTGATCAGCTTGGAGAGTACTATCCCGGGGCCGACCTCTATGAATGTGGAGACCCCGGCCCCTGCCATGTACTCCACCGAGGGCTGCCACTGGACACAGTGGCATAGCTGTTGCAGGAGCTCCTCTTTGACCTCATCGACGTTGGTTACCGGCTTAGCCGTGCTGTTGGCTACGATGGGAACTTCGGGCTGGCGAAAATCGACCTGTGAAATGGCGTAGGCCATGCCTTCAACGGTCGGTTGCATCAGGGTGGAATGAAAAGCCCCGCTAACTTCAAGCGGTACTGCGCCGACGGCCCCGCTGGCCTGGGCCAGTTCTATAGAATGTGCTATCATCTCGTTTGTTCCACTGACTACGATCTGCCCTGGGCAGTTGATATTGGCTATCTGAGCACCGCTCTCCTGGCATATCTCCTCCACGGATGGTTCATCGAGACCTATGATCGCCGCCATGCCCCCCGATCTGCTCCTGCCTGCGTCCTGCATCAAGCGACCTCTTTCCCTGACAAGGCGAACCGCATCAGCAAATGCAAGCACGTTCGTTGCTACCAGCGCGGTGTACTCGCCGGCGCTGTGCCCGGCGACAAGGGAAGCCTTTATCGTATCGTTGAACTCTGAAATGGCTCTGAAGTAGGCGATACTGACTGTCAGTATCGCTGGCTGGGC
>JAVLBD010000190.1:0-2626 GCA_031581405.1 Dehalococcoidia bacterium | reverse complement strand
CAGGAACTGGAAAGGAAAAAACGGGATATACCTATTCCCCAGGAGCTTCGAACTTTATATTCCGCGTGGAGGCCGACACCCCTGTTCAGGGCTGAGAGACTTGAGAGAACGTTAGATACACCGGCGAGGATTTTCTATAAATACGAAGGTGGCAGTCCATCGGGTAGCTATGAGTTTAATACAGCAATTGCACAGGCCTTCTATGCAAGCCGAGATGACATAAAAAGCATCATCACTGCAACTGGCGACGGCGAGTGGGGAGCATCACTGGCCATTGCCTGCAATTACTTTAATATAAAGTGCAAGGTCTATATGATAAGATCCAGCTATGATGAAGGAAAGTACGGGCGCTATGTAATGGAGATACTGGGTGCCGAGGTGATACCAAGCCCCAGCGAAGTTACGGGCACGGGTAAAAATATATTAACTAAGGAACCGCATTCTCCTGGCAGCCTGGGCATCGCTCTCGGCGAAGCCTTTGAGGACGCTATGGGTCGAGAGGATACCATGTTTGCCTGGGGAACGGTAATGAACCATGTGATACTTCACCAGACGTTGATAGGAATGGAAACGAAGCAGCAGTTGAAACGAGCAGGTTTTCAGCCTGATATATGTATAGGAGCTGTCTCAGGTGGCAGCGGCTTCGGCGGTCTGGTATTTCCCTTTTATCAGGAAATAAGGCGTGGTATGCAGGCAATCGCCGTTGAAACAGCAGCAGCCCCCAGTCTTTCCAAAGGTCAGTACTCATACGATTATGCGGATTCAGGACGGCTTGGGCCGATGCTCCAGATGTATACGTTGGGCCACAGCTATATACCCCCGGGGATACGTGCTGGAGGAATGCGTTACCATGGCATATCACCGCTCGTTAGTGCCTTATACCGGGAGAAACGGATTAAGGCGCAGTCCTTTACGCAGCGACAGGCATTTGAAGCAGGAATTACGTTCGCCCGTTCTGAAGGATTCGTGCCTTCGCCTGAGTCTTCCTACACCATAAAGGCCGTGATCGATCAGGCCTTAGACTGTAAGGAAAAGAAGGAGCGCAAGAACATATTGTTCATGCTCAGCACCAACAGCACTATGGATATAGCCATCTTTAAAGATTTTCTTGAAGGGGCTATAGAGGACAAATATCTTATAGAAGAGCAGTTCGAGGATGCTATCATGGACTTACCACAAATAGCGTTGGATTAACTATATACATGCCCGGAATCATGGTATACCTCTGCTAACACTGCTATGCGGACAGGCGTTCAATAGATTTCGTATGTCCATAAACCAGAAGTCTATCTCCCTCCCCCAGCCTATCCTCACTACCAGGCTGTGCAACGAATTCATCGTGTCTATCTATGGCGAGTATCTGCATATCCCCTTCTATAGCTATATCTGCTAGGGTCGAATCTGCATATTGAGAATTCTTCTTTATCAACACAAGGCTTATCCCCCACCCTTTCCCGGCACTATATATTTCGTCGAAAACGGGTGCTTCCCTCAATATTCGGTTTATTAGCGGCTTTCGGGTCCATTGGAGCATTCTATTGCCCAACCTACTGCCCATAATAAGTTTATAAAATACAAAAATGGATACAAGTATGATGGCAAGGCGTATGAAGAACCATTCATTGCTGTTCACCTGGGTAAAAGATGCAACCAGTGTGGCAATTATTGTTATCAAGCCAGCATTTCCCAGTAGTATTAAGATTGTTACGATTCTCCGTCTTGTTCTGTGTCTCACAACCCTTTCGGTTTCCCTCGTGGTAAATCCGGTACCTGAGAAAGCGGAAAGGGCCTGAAATCTGGCAACATCAGGCTCTATGCCGGTTAGCTGTAGAGCGAGACCCCCTATACGCACAACAATAAAAGAACTAAAAATAGTTATTATTAAAATAGCAATGTAACCCATGTTCTCTACCTCCCATTATTGTCCCGTACATCCCGTACGCAGATTGAAACCTCTTTGAGAGCATTCTATCAATTGGTAAGAAAGCGGTCAACGAGTGGATAGAAATACTCAGCCTACGCACCCAGCAGCGTTGCCGGGGCACATCACATATGGATAGACAGTGTCCAGCCTCCGGTGCAGGCCACTGTTGCCATCGGTGGGCGCCCAATGTAAAACCTTCCCCTCCACTTCCCAGTCATTAAGATCGCGAAGGAAAGCCTCCTATGGGAACTCGCTATTCGCGGACGCCTGAGAAAACAGATTCATAACACAAAAGACCGCATTGTTTCCGTAGAAATCCGACAGTTCATGTAAAATCATGGACATGCAGAACAACACATTAATCACACTTTGTTGGGAACTTTATGAACAAGGGGTTTGCAAAACGCATATCGCTAATAGGTTGGGTAAACACAGGGAGACAGTTCATATCTGGATACAGAATGTCGAGACGTACGGGCTTTTAAACTTCTTGGATAAATACGAGCAAGCCAAAAAAGGTGAGCGAGGGAAAAGACAGGTAGATCCAATAGTAAAAAGATTAGTCTGGAAGATCAGGGAGCGTGAGTTCCATTGCTGTGGCCAGAAGATACAATACTTTTTAGAGCTTGACTATGGGATTCACCTTTCAGTTCCCAAGATATATGAGATCCTGGCAGAGAAGTACGTTATTCGCTCCAAATG
>JAVLBD010000018.1:0-15942 GCA_031581405.1 Dehalococcoidia bacterium | reverse complement strand
GCCAGCCCATATATCGGTGTATAGACGGAAAGGGCGATAATCGCTACCATGCCACCCACAAAGAGCGTCAACATCGGCGTCAGCATTGTCACTGACCTGTTTACCGCCGTATCTGTCTCATTCTCAAAGTAATCGGCTGCTGAATCCAGGTTTGGTTCCAATCTGCCTGTTAGCTCGCCAACACCCACCACCTGATAAAGGAGCGGCGGAAATAGTGGTTGCTTCTTCATCGCCTGGGAAAGCAATAGCCCCTCCTGGACATCGCTTCGCACCTGAACGAATGCCTTTTCAAAGATGTGATTATCGCATGTTTGAATGACCAGATCCAGGGACTGTGACATCGTGACGCCGCCTCCGAAGAGAATCGATAGGTTCCTTGCGGTTCTGGCCATAAACGACTGGATCATGACCATCTTGATTATCGGGATCTTTAGCATTATCTTGTCCTTGGTTCTCTTCCCACGCGGTGTTCTCATAAACAGAATGTAGCCAACGATCAGCGCTACCGCACCGAGTGCTAGATATAAAAAATTACCCACAACAAAGTCGGATAGGCCTATCATCATCCTGGTCAGTATGGGTAGCTCGCCACCCATCTCATCGAAAAGGCCGCTGATTGCCGGGACAAGGAAAAGGAGGAGGGCAGCTATGGCGCCAACCGCAATAAGCATCACGAAAGCGGGATAAATCATAGCTCCCTTTACCTTCTTTTTTATTTCCCTCTCCTTGGTCATTTGACGACACACCTGCTCCAGCATCTGTTCCAGGTTTCCTACTTCCTCTCCTACCCTGACCATGAGGAGATAAAAGGGCGAAAATATTTTAGTGTGTTCAGCACAAGCCTCGGAGAAAGTTTTTCCTGATTCCACTGATAATATCAGCTCACCAACTAATTTCTTCATGCTGGCCTTTGACGATCGTTCATGAAGCATGCTTAATGCGGGGTAGATACCAATGCCTGCGCTCAGGAGATGGTGCAAATCCCGGCTAAAATCGATTATTTCTGTGGTCTTCACACCGAACAAACTGGGTAGCTGTTCCTTGATTGACAGTGAGGCACGGGCCTTCTTCTTCTTCAGACTAAGAATGGTCAGCTCAGATTTCCATAGAGATTCCTCAGCATTTTTTTCCGAATCGGCCTCAACCACTCCCCGTACTATTTCGCCACCGCGTCCATAACCAACATAACTGTACTCCATTTTACCCTTCCCTTTCAGGAGCCTACCCTGAGCACTATTCCCCGGTCATTCCTCTACTAACAGCAGATTGACCAGGGTTATTGTGAACGTTTACTGGATATACGATTGATTCGGTCGCTCCTACCTGGATTATCCTCATACTATGCCATTACTCTTGTTGTTCTCTCTTTGAGAATGCTGAAAAAGTCTCAGTCAACCCCAAATCCCCCAATCTTGGGGGAGTCACCCAGACCCCCGGCAGGAAGTATCCTGCACCTCCTTTTCAGCGGTCTCAAATGGTAGAGCTCTCAGTAAGGTATCGCTAAGGGTAAAAAAGGAGGGATCGTGAACGTTGGATTCGTCTATGACCCTATCTATCTGGAGCACGATACGGGGTCACACCCCGAGAACGCGTCACGGCTGATAAAGATCGTGGATCATCTGAAGCAGACCGGAACGATGAAGCAGCTTGTCCCGATTAGCCCCCGTGCTGCTACTGTGGGTGAACTATCGGCAGTGCACACCCATACGTACATTTCTGACGTCGAGTCATTCGCGCAGGGAGGCGGCGGCTTTCTCGACCCTGATACCGTGGTCTCTCCTGCCTCCTATAATGTAGCTCTGTATGCCGCCGGTGGCCTCATCGAGGCGGTTGATGCAGTGATGGCAGGGAATGTGAAAAGCGCTTTCGCTCTGGTCCGGCCGCCGGGACATCACGCACTTCGCTGGGCGGCCAAAGGTTTCTGTCTGTTCAACAACATCGCTATCGCTGCCCGGTATGCGATAGCTAACTACAATCTGGAACGCATTCTCATCGCTGACTTCGATGTCCATCACGGCAATGGGACACAGGACACCTTCTACGACGATCCCCATGTTCTCTATTTCTCTACACACCAAAGCCCGTGGTACCCCGGGAGCGGTCATATCGAGGAAACCGGAGATAGAGATGGTAAGGGAACAACTGTAAATGTTCCGTTGCCTGCATGGTGTGGCGACGATGAATACCTGCGGGTATATGATGAGGTACTGGTACCGTTGGCAGGGCGCTTCCGGCCTCAGCTTGTTCTGGTCTCCGCAGGCTATGACGCTCACTGGAGCGACCCGTTAGCGCAAATGCAACTATCCGTCACCGGATTCGCAAATGTGGTGCACCTGCTGAAAGGGCTGGCCGAAAAACTCTGCGACGATCGAATCGTACTCACTCTGGAGGGCGGCTACAACCTCGATGCGCTGGCAGCATCGACAAGGGCAACCATCGATGTGCTCCTGGGTAACCCCGAGATTATCGATCCCATAGGTAAGAACCCTGGAGCAAGGGCAGCCCCGGATATTGAGGCGCTCCTTGAGGTAGTAAAGGGTACTCACGGACTGGCCTAAGGTCCCGGTATCTTCTGGTCCTGGGGGCAGCTATCAGGGCACGTATCGCACTCCATATCGCAGGGCTCGACATGTATCGTCACATGAGCATGGGGAAGCCTCGACATGATGTCCTCTTCCAGGTGATCACATAGGCTGTGTGCCCTCTCTATGCTGGCATCCCTGGCCATCATCATGTGTAGCTCGATGTGCCGCTCGCTTCCTGCCTTCCGGGTACGTAGCTCGTGGAAGCTAACCAGTGCCCCCATATGCTCGCTCATGGTGGATACTATCAGCGCCTCTTCCTCCTCGGGCAGCTTGACATCGATGAGGGATGGGAACGCTCTCCTCGTCAAGTTATATGCCGCTCTCATAATAAAAAGGGAAACACCGATGGCAATAATCGGGTCGAGAATATTTAGTCCGGTTACCTGAACCACAACCAGCCCGGCCAAAACCCCCAGCGAGGTATAGACATCGGCGGTGAGATGGCGGGCATCAGCCTCCAGCGCTATAGAGTCCGAGTCCCTGGCGATTCGTAGCAGGTGACGGGAGACAATGATATTTACCACCACAGAGATCGCCATCACCGCGATCCCTATACCCAAGTATTCGACACTTGCTCCCGCAATGATCCTGTTTATCGCTTCGTAAATAATGAAGATTGCGGCGACAAAGATCAATACCGCCTCAATGGTACCACTGACATTTTCTACCTTGCCATGGCCAAAGGGATGCTCCCTATCTGCTGGCCTGCCGGCAATCCGTAAGCTGACGAAAGCGATTAATGCAGCCAATAGATCAATACCGCTGTGAATAGCCTCGGCGATGATGCTGACACTTCCACTGAGAATGCCGGCCACCAGCTTTAGCAGGATTAACAGGGTATTTGAGAGAACAGAAAGCCCGGCGGCGCCGGTTTTAGTGCGGAACATGCATTACCCCCCTGCAGGTGCCCGTTTGGGGACTACGCGCCGGAAAAGCCTGCCGAATGCACCGCTTTCCCAGACTATGAGCAGCTGGCTGGCAATGAAGATGGAGCTGTAAGTACCGCTGATCACTCCAATGAGGAGGACCAGGGCGAAGTTGTGGATGGTTGCCCCGCCCAAAAGGAGCAGAGCCAGTATCACAAGTAGAGTGGTTATAACTGTGTTGAGAGAGCGCCCCAATGTTTCCATAATACTGTTGTTCACCGTGGTCGCAAGCGGCGTCCCCGGGCTCTTGAGCGAATTCTCCCGGATGCGGTCGAAGACCACGATGGTGTCATTCACGCTGTAACCAATAATGGTAAGCACACCGGTGATGAACATCGCATCGATCTGGATATCGAATAGGAGGCCAAACACAGAGAAAACGCCGAGCACGATGATTACATCGTGGAGCAAAGCCACAATAGCACAGACCCCGTAGCGGAAGGGTCTCATCAACCTTCGAAAGGCCCAGGTAATGTAGAGCAGGATGCCGATGGCAGCTACGATAACTGCGATCGCGGCGTTCCCCTCGATCTCGCTGGCGATGCTGCCCGAAATTTCATACACCTCTACAATAGTAAGGGTTCCGAACGCCTCTGTAAGGGCATTCTGCATCACAACGATGTCTTCCTCCGATAGCTCTGTAGTGCGGATGACGTAGGCCTGAGCATCATCGCTCCATTGAATGATGGCGTCATCGTGCCCCAGCACGGCCAGCTCATCGCGAAGCTGCTCCTGAGTCACCGTTTGCTCAAAGCGAACAGTCACCATCGTGCCGCCGGTGAACTCTATCCCCCTCTGTATGCCGACGGAGAGCAGGAAAATGACCCCAATAAGGATAATGATACCCGAGACGAGGAAATACCATTTTCTCTTACCAACAAAATCAATCATTTATCATCTCTCATGATCGAAATAGCGAAACCCGCTTTGCCAGCGCGGTGAATACAATAGTGCGCAGGGAAGTCCTGGTAACCACGATTGCCGTCAGCATACTCATAACAACTCCGATGCCCAGGGTCAGGGCAAAGCCCATTACCAGGGGCGCAGCAATGATTCTACTGCCAAACCAGAACAGGATAATGCAGGTAATAAGGGTAGAGACATTGCCATCGCGAATCGCTGGCCAGGCACGATTGAAACCGGCCTCGATAGCAGCCCTTAGCGTCTTTCCAGACCTTATCTCCTCCTTCATCCTCTCAAAGATAAGGACATTGGCATCAACGGCCATCCCGATGGAGAGTATGAAGGCCGCGATGCTGGCCATGGTGAGGGTAACAGGAACCATCTTGAAAATGGTGAGCATGACAGCAACATAAATCAGCAAAGAAACGCATGCCAGCAAACCGGGGAGTCTGTAGTAAAGTATCATGAATGCCATTACCAGCAATAGACCGATTATGCCGGCGATAAGGCTTTTATGCAGGGAGTCGGAGCCAAGGGTGGCATCGACGCTCTGGGTTACTGCCGGTTCAGGGTAGAACTCGCCGCCATCCCAGTGTCCCAGCGGAAGAGGCAGCGCACCGCCGTTGAGCTGACTGGATAGTATCCGCGCCTCGTCATAGGTCAATCCCTCAATGATCCCGCTGCCACCGCTGATCTGTGTTTGTACAATCGGTGCCGATATCATCTCAGCATCGAGGTAGATGCCCAGAGGCTCACCCACGAGCCGTCCGGTAATCTGAGCGAAAAGAATAGCCCCGGTCTGGTCAAATTCGAACGCTACCACCGGCTTGCCAGTCTGCTGGTTCACATCGACGTAACTATTGGGCAAAAGATATCTGCCAGTAAGCCATAGCTCCTCTCCATCGACCGTGCCGATAGAAGGTATCCAGACGCTTATCGGCTCGCCGGCCTCATGGTCAATAAATAACGCGGGGTCCAAAGTGAGGACGTTACTTGACCCGTTGATGGCTGCTATCCGCCTCGTCTCCCAGTCTTCCTTCGCAATGCTCCCATCCAAACCGAATCCAACTACACAGATGTCATCTATTTTAAAACCGGTGGCATCGTCAATAGTAATCTGAGTATCCCTCGCATACGATGCCTTTGTTAGGATTGCTCCTACATCATTTTGCTCTTGAAATTCCAGTTCAGCCACTGCGCCAACCAGAGCCCTTGCCTCTTCGGCGGTAACACCAGGTATCTGCACGGAGATACGGGAGCTGTTGCCACTGCCGATTATTTGGATATTCGGCTCAGATATCCCATAGCGGTTAATTCGCTTCTCGATAATTTCCCGGGTCACTTCGACAGCATCGTCCTCAGCGCCGGGTGCAACCTCTGCAAAGTTTGCCTCATAGACCAGATGTGTGCCTCCCTGAAGATCCAGCCCCAGCGAAAGTCCTTGCCGGCCTCCGATATTTTCTATTACCAGCAGCGAAACACACAAGGCAGCAATCATAAAGATAGCCACCAGAGTTAGTATATGTTTTCTACCCATTATTTCTTTCTTGTAATTTATATCAACTTTGTTTCGTATTCAGCTTATGTACGAAGCGTAGCGCTTCGTCCCTGGTCGTAACCTCTCCGGCAGCCTGAGCCTCGCGCACTGCCTCCAGTAGCCGGCCCATGTCAGGTCCAGGGCTCATCCCCAGTATATCGATAAGGTCATGCCCGTTGATCAGTTTGGGCTGCGAAACGACGCTTACCTCGCTGAAGCGCTCCTCGAGAACATGGGATACACTCCGAGTATGCCTGCGCCATTCTTTAAGCTCCAGGTTGGGGCCCCGCGTTGCCAGATGATCCGCAAGATTAAGAAAGATGGTGTCGATTCCCACATCACCTGTATCCCTGAAATAGCGGTAGATAGCGCGTTTGGTGGGAAGTTCATCCTCACCGGCCAATTGTCCCGGGCGCAGATGGTGCTCGATTATTTTTTGCACCATTTCTTTCTCGCGAACGCTAAACCTCAATCGCTCCATAATGCCTTGAGCAATGGTTGCCCCCTCCTGAGCATGCCCAAAGAAGCGCATCCGTCCCGACTCCTCGATGGTCCTGGTTTGGGGCTTGGCTATGTCGTGGAGCAGCCCAGCCAGTTTAAGCAGGGTCTTCCGCCTGCGTCCACCAGCTATCTCCTCCTCGAAGTGTTCCTCCAGTACCGGTGACCAGGGCACAGAGGTCAGGATTTCATTATCAAAGTATCCGGAGCCTTCGATCCGGAGCAGGAATTCGATGTCGGCAACCGTCTCTATAGAGTGCTCAAGCACGTCCCAAAAGTGTTCCTTGGGTTGCTCCGCCCCCTTGGTGGGCGCAAGCTCAGGAAAGATTGATAAAAGCAGGCCAAGCTCATCGAGCAATCGAAGCCACCTGGCTGCCTTTGGGACGGCAAGGAGGCGGCAAAATTCATCGCACACCCTCTCCGCGGCAACCTGTGTAATAAGCTGGTGATGATTTTTGATTTGCGCTCTTGTTTCATCGGCTAACGAAAAGTTGCATTCCGCTGCGAGGCGCAGGGCTCGCAGCAGACGCACCGCGTCTCGCTGGAAAGCCTCATCGCTAATAACACGCACCACCCCCGCCTCCAGGTCCCGCTGACCGCCGCAGGGATCGATGAGGGGAGCACCTGATTCTTTTATTTCACTCAAATTTATGGCGATGGCGTCTATGGTGAAGTCCCGCAATGCCAGATCTTCTACGATGCTCCCACGCATGGTTGCAAGATCCAGATGCAGGGGCTTTTTCTGCTCTCCCCATAACCCCCACCGCTCCTCGGGAAGCACCACCCTGGCTATTCCATTCGCCTTATCCAAGGGTACAAATGTACCATCGAAGGCCTTCGCCACATCGCGGGCCAGCTCTACAGCCTCTGTCCCGACAACAATATCGATATCGTAGCTATCATGACCTATCAGATTATCACGTACAAAACCACCGGTGAGGTAACCCTCGATCGAGTGCGGGGCAAGAAATTCCTCTACCTTGGTTAAAACTTTCATCATCTGTTTTTTCGGCTTCTTCCACCCAGAGCTCTCTATCCTCATCCGCAACAAACCCCTTCAATAAAGCGTTTCGCAGCACTGGAAGAAGCTATGCTTTCCTTTTAATACTGTGACAAGTTATTTAATACGCTTCGCAGAATTCAAAAAAAGCGGGGCTCTGTAAAAGGCCCCCCATTTCCAAAACGCACTTAGCATGAATCATATGACTATATTTCACGTGTTTCCACATCCACTGTCACTGGCATAAGTTTATCTATACTCTCCAAGTGATCGATATAAAGAGTCCCATCCAGGTGGTCAAGCTCGTGTTCCAGGGCCTGGGCGAGGAGCCCCTCACCTTTGATGCGAATTTCCCGACCTAAGCGGTCGAGGCCCTTAACCGTGACCTTCTCCGAGCGCTGGATCTCCCCCCTATAACCGGGGATACTGAGGCACCCCTCCTCAATCTGGCGCTCTCCGGACCGCTTCACAATCTTGGGATTTACGAGAACTATAATCTCCTCATCGGGCAACTCGATTACCGCTATCCTCAGAGGGACCCCTACCTGAGGAGCTGCAAGTCCCACGCCACCCACCTCACGCATGGTCTCCACCATGTCATCGATGAGCTGCGCTATCGCTCCATCGATACTGCTAACACGTTTCGCCTTCTGACGAAGTACCGGGTTGTTATAATCAACCATGGGAAGTATTGCCATTAGATCTCCCCAACCGTTTCCACATTATAGCGGAGGAGGAACTTGTCTGTCAAAGCAGGCTTCCAGGGTCGATGTCGACAACCCATCCGTGAGGAATAGGCACTTCAGCCAGTAGACGTACCGGTTCATCGCCGCGCAGGATGACCTGCCAGCGGAAACGGCCGCGCAATCGTGGTATAAAGGCCGGGGAAGGCCCAATGAGCGATATATCCAGACCACACGAGTCCCGTTCCTCCTTAAGGACACGGTGCATTCTCTGAGCCTCTCTCTGGCAAAAGGCGTTAATGGGATGAACGTAAAGCAGACGCGCCAATCGACTAAAGGGGGGATTCTGGTACTGACGTCGGAGAGCGATCTCCTGTTTATAAAAGGAGAGATAGTCCTGTTTTGCAGCACAACTGATTGTATAGTGTTCCGGGGTATAGCTCTGAATGATAACCTTCCCCGCCAGCGTGCCACGCCCTGCCCTGCCTGCTACCTGGCTCAGAACCTGGAAGGTACGCTCACCGGCTCGAAAATCGGGCAGGTAAAGGCTCACATCAGCATTGATCACCCCTACCAGGGTAACCAGGGGTAGGTCCAGCCCCTTGGCAATCATCTGAGTGCCAATGAGGACATCCGCCTCATGAGCCAGGAACTTATCCAGGATCTCCTCGTGGGAATGTTTCCCCCCGGTGACATCACGGTCCCAGCGCAACAGCCTCGCCTCGGGGAAGGCACGACTAATTTCATCCTCCACCTTCTGGGTACCGGTACCAAGAAACTTGATCCGCTTGCTACTGCACTGGGGACAAACAGGGGGCATCGCCCGGCGATAATAACACTGGTGACAAACCAGATCCTCTTTCGTTGAGTGATATGTCAGAGAAACATCGCATCTTTTGCAACGCAGCACATATCCACAATCGCGGCACTGTACAAAGGTGGCACTTCCCCTCCGATTGAGGAAAAGGATTACTTGTTCCTTGGCTGCCAAAGCCTGCTTTATCCCTTCGGTAAGCGATCTACTGAAGATACTCCGGTTTCCCGCCCTAAGTTCCTGGCGCAGATCGAGAATCTCTATCTTTTTCTCCCCTGTAGCAATCCGCTCCGGTAGCCCCAATAACCGACAGTGGCCTCTCTGACTGCGATAGTAGCTGGAGACGTCAGGTGTGGCACTGCCCAGAATGACCACCGCACCGGTAAGCTCCGCCAGCTTGATGGCAACACTGCGCGCATGGTAGCGGGGCGATTGATCATGCTGTTTGTAAGTCCACTCATGTTCCTCATCGATGACGATGAGACCCAGGTCAGGCTGCGGGGCAAAGATCGCCCCGCGCGACCCGATAACCACATCGAAATCACCTTCCCTAATTCGCCACCACTCATCAAACTGCTCCCCCGCCGAGAGCTTGCTGTGGAGCACCGCAACCCTGCCCGGGAATCGGGCGGCGAAGCGCGCGATGGTTTGTGGAGTAAGAGCAATCTCGGGGACCAGTACAATCGCCCGCTTGCCGATAGTAACGACCTGCTCCAGTGCTCGAAGGTATATCTCTGTCTTCCCGCTACCGGCGACCCCGTGAAGCAGAAAAATGGGCTTCTTATTTTTCACACTCCCCCTACTTCCTGCATCCGCACCCGGGGCAAGGGCTGCTTTGACCTCGCGCCAGGCGGCCTCCTGCGCTGGGGTGAGGGTTGGAGCCGGTGAAGGTGGAAAGGTGCGATAAGCCAGCGGGTCTCGATACACCCGAACCTGCTCGATGGTAACGAAGCCCTTTCTTCGCAGCGCTGCCACTGCGGACGTGATGGGGCCAAGGATCTCTTTGGCTTCGGTAAGGGAAACAGGACCAGCTTGAAGGAGCTTTAATAGCTCCACCTGCTTGGGTGCCCGCCCTGCCTGGAGCAGTTTCGCTATATCCAGCGCTGCCCCGGTATTCAGGCGAAGGTGAGGCACCATCTTTGGCTTTACCCTCACCGGCCCCAGCTCGTGGGTTTTCTTAACCAGACCTTTACCCACCAACTGCTCGATAATCACCCTCGCATCTTTTTTACCCAGAGCTTTCTCTGCCGCTTTCATCCCGATCTTGCCCTTCAGACTTATGAGATCCAATAATTCCCTATGGCGAGGGTCAAGCGAGGAGACAATGCTGTCAGCAGGATGGGGAACAAGCGTGAGAAAGGTGAGCACCCTCCGCTCAAAGCCGGGGGGCATCATCGGGGCAACGGCATCGAAAAGGGGTGTGAAATAGTAAGCGCTGATCCAGCGGGCCAGATCTATCTGGGGGGATAATATCATAGGGCGAGGGTCGATGAGGCCAGCAACTTCCCTCGTATCCTCCACGGAGGGATACCCGGTTAATTCAAGGACCACGCCCTGTAAAAGCCTGGGGCCAAAGGGGACCAATACTGCGTGCCCCACCATTATGTCAGGGGACACTGAATAGCAGAATGTTTGTCGCTGTGCCCCCGGAGAATTCACCGCTACCTCAGCGTAATTCATCCCCCTTGATTGCACAGCTCACCTTTTCAACCTATTCCTCCGCGCGCTCTACCTTCACCCTTCTCTCTTTTATTCGTGCCTTTTTGGCAGTGAGCCCGCGCAGGTAAGAGAGGTTAGCACGGCGTACCTGTCCGTGTCTCAGTACCTCTACCTTTTCTATCGAAGGTGATTGAAGGAAAAAGGTACGCTCCACACCAACCCCGTATGCAATACGTCTTACCGTAAAGCTGGCATTGACGCTACCCTTCCTTACCCTGAGCACCACCCCCTGGAACATCTGGGTACGCACCCGCTCCCCTTCTACCGCTTTGATGCTCACCTTCACCGTATCTCCGGAGCTGATCACCGGAATATTGGGGTTCGGTACTACGGGAATTAACGTATCAAGATTCATTTAATCTTCCTCTCTTTCTATATGCGCCACCAGTATTTTATCTTTATCACTCAATTCTACCCGCCCTAAAAGGTCGGGGCGTCGCTTAATTGTACGTCGGAGCGATTGCTCCCTTCGCCAACTGGCGATTTCACCGTGATTGCCTGAAAGCAATACATCAGGCACATCCCACCCTCGAAACGAATGGGGGCGGGTATACTGGGGATACTCTAAAATACCGCTCGTGTGGGAGTCATCCCCAACCGATTCCTCAGACCCAAGGGCGCCAGGCAGTTGACGTACCACAGCATCAATGACCACCATGGCGGCAAGCTCCCCACCGCTCAGGATATAATCCCCGATACTGATCTCGTCCGTAACCAGGTGCTCCCGCACCCTCTCATCGACGCCCTCGTAGTGCCCACATATGAGGATCATCTCCTTATATTTTGCGTGCTCCTCGGCGACCCGCTGATCGAAAAGCCGACCCTGCGGGGTGAGTAGCAGTACCGGCATCTCAGATGCTCCCTCTATCGCCTCTACTGCAGCGAAGAGGGGCTCCGGCTTCAATACCATCCCGGGTCCGCCACCATAGGGATAATCATCAACCACATGATGCCTATCGTACGTGTAATCCCTTATGTTATAAATCTCAATATCAACCAGACCATTATCGATAGCTCGCTTGATGATGCTCTCACCGAAAGGACCGGTGAACATATTAGGGAAAAGAGTCAAGATATGAATATACATTCCGCCCCCCTATACAGCATCCCCGGTTATATCGTTTCCCCACACTGACCACATGCTGCAACACCACCATTCAACGCTCCCCACACTCCCCCACTTCACCCCTGAGTACCTCAATAGCATGCGGTAACACGGGTAAAATCACCTCCAGACATTCGCGAACCGCTCTGGGACTGCCGGGGAGGTTGATGATCAAGCTTCCTCCTCTAATACCAGCCACTGCCCGACTGAGCATCGCCTTTGCAGTCTTCTTCAGGCTCTCAGCCCTCATTGCCTCGACGAACCCCGGCGCACTCCTGTCTAATACAGCGAGCGTCGCTTCGGGCGTAACATCGCGCGGGGACAACCCTGTGCCCCCCGTTGTAAGGATAAGATCGATGCCCTCTTTATCGGCCCACTCCACGATCTTCGCAGATATAAGATCCCCTTCATCGGGGACAATACCATATTTTACCACCTGAACATCATAAGTACCAAGGACCTCCCTGATCACCATGCTGCTCTCGTCCGCTCGCTCGCCTTGCGAACCCTTGTCGCTGATGGTCAGTATTCCTAAAGTAAACATTTCTCACCCAGAGGGAGACAAGTATCTTCGACTACACACTCTATTAAATGCCATCTTTCCCAGCCAATTTAATAACAATTCGGTTCGAAGTCATACCGTCGTGGCTATCGATATATCAACAATAGTATGAATTGATCCCTATTGCAGCTTCCGCTTAGGTGCTGCCGATGCTAATCACCTTTATGCGGAGAGGCATCTCATAAGCCTTGCCCTCCCCTGCCGGCAGACCGGTAATCGTGCAGTTAAACCAGAGGATCTCACCACAATCTCCACCCATCCCATGATAGTTGGCTGCATTATCAGAGTATCGGCAGAAGCTTCCGTTATCATACCACAGAAGCGGTTACCTGTAAAAGAGCTTCAATAAATCGAGTATTAACGATTCATGGTTAAAAGGATTGACAAAGTGTGTGAAATTGTGGTATAGTCGACACTAAAATGGAGAAAAGTGGAGTTCTAGATGATTAAGTTAGCTGTTGTTCTCGATGGGCGAATACATAGAATTTGTATAATATCGGTTTAGGTGATTAAGATAGCATGTTTCTTGGTGAATACGAATATAAAATCGACCCAAAGGGCCGGGTAGCCATCCCGCCAAAGTTCCGTAAGTACTTTACGGACGGGATCGTGCTTAACATGGGAGCAGACTCTTGCGTGAATGTTTACACTCCACAGGTATGGGATGAGATCGCTAAGCAATACGATTCCGGACCCATAGTTCCAAGTAAAATACGGCAGAGGAATAGATATTTTCACGCGTCTGCCTTCGCTATGGATCTTGACGAACAGGGCCGTGTCATGCTACCGCCGCTGCTCCGTCGGCACGCTGGCATCAAAGATAGTTTAGTCATCGCAGGAGTAAACAAATACCTAGAGATCTGGAGCAAGGAAAGCTGGGAGGAGCAGAGAGAATCCGCCAGAGAGGATTTCTGGCAGGCCTTGGAGAGTATGGAGGCGCGCCAGTGATACATATCCCCGTTCTCCTCAAAGAGGTTATCGAGGCAATCAAGGTCAGACCCGGGGGACAGTATATCGACTGCACACTGGGGGGGGGAGGGCATTCTGCTGCGATACTAGAGCAGGGGGGCCACGTTTTAGGCATCGATATCGATCCTCAAGCTATCGAGTTGGCACGGGAAAGGCTTCACCCCTATGGTAAAAAGGCTATCTTAATCAACGATAGTTACGAAAACCTCGAGGAGATCTGCAACAGAACGGGGTTTCACTGCACTGAAGGAGTGCTCTTCGACCTGGGCATGTCATCGCTTCAACTTGATGACACGAAGAGGGGCTTCAGCTTCCAGCATGAAGCCCCTCTTAATATGTGCTACAACACCTCGCAGAAAATAACCGCAGCTACCATAGTCAATACCTTCACCCAGAAGGAGATCGCAGACCTCATAAAGAGATATGGTGAGGATCGTAGAGGGAACGAGATAGCGCGATCTATCGTGGCAAAGCGCCCATTGAATACCACGCTTGAGCTTGCCGCCATAGTAGCAAAGGCGGTCGGTAGCCATGGAAGAATACACCCCGCTACGAAAACCTTTCAGGCGCTTCGCATCGCCGTCAACAAGGAACTAGAGCGCCTTAAGATAGCGTTGAAGCAGGCGCTCAACATCCTGGAGGTAGGGGGCCGGATAGTCGTTATTAGCTATCATTCCCTGGAGGATCGCCTGGTCAAGGACTTCTTTAGGCTGGAATCGCAAAATTGTCTTTGCCCTCGCCAGACACCGGTCTGTATCTGTAGTCATCATGCTACCCTTAAGTTAATCACAAAAAGGGTAGTTACCCCCACACACACTGAGGTTCTAGCTAATCCGCGCAGTCGCAGTGCCAAAATGAGAGCGGCCGAGCGTATTTAGTTGGTTGTTTTTGAAGGAAAAAGGGCAGTGTCCAGCCTAGTGGTGGGGAGATTAGATTCTCTTCGATGAGCCTGAATCCATAGGCAGTAACATTGTCCATCCAATAACGAGGTAAGGGGGTGAAATGATGTAATGGGTCCTATACTGAAAAGACTACCAGAATTACTTATAAGGAGGAGGTAAATGGCAAAAAGCGACAACATTTGTTGTATAGATGTAGGCACTACCAAGATCTGCAGCATCATGGCAACCCCTGGCCAGGGCGGTAATCTCAAGGTTCTCGGGGTTGGTGTTAGTCAGAGCAAAGGCTTACACAAGGGTCTCGTTGTGAACATCAATGAGGCTAAGGAGGCGATCCGCCACTCGATACATAAGGCAGAGCAGGCCAGTGCACTCAAAATGGAGTCGGTCTATGTGGGTGTTACCGGCAGGCATATCACCTCCCTCAATAAAAAGGGGGTGGTCTCCATTGCTCGAGGTGATAAACTGGTCCGTCCCGATGACCTGAAGCGCGTGCTTCGGACTGCACGCTCCTTCACCATACCGAACGACCGCAAGTTGCTCCATGTAATCCCCAGGGGCTATGCCATCGATGGTCAGGTCGGGGTGAAGAACCCGGTTGGTATGCACGGTTTCAGGCTGGATGTAGAAACCCACATCATCACCGCTGCCGTAAGCTCAGTCCAGAACCTGGTTAAGTGCATCCGGGCTTCGAACCTCGAAATTGAAGACCTCGTTCTGGAACCACTGGCCAGTGCCGAAGCGGTTCTCAGACCCGACGAGCGGGATGCAGGCGTGGTCATCGCCGATATTGGCGGTGGCACAACAGACATCGCCATCTTTAAGAATGGCAGCATCTGGCACACCGCTATTCTACCCGTAGCAGGTTATCAAATCACTCGGGATATCGCTATTGGGCTGGGGCTGCCCTTCGACATAGCTGAGCAGATGAAGAGGAAGTATGGCAGCGTGATGCCCGTCTACGATGGAGTGGATGACGAGTCCGCCAAGCTCAATACGGAGAATGGCTACGGCGTTTCCTATCAAGACATCAATGATATCATCAGGGCTAGGGTAGAGGAAATTCTAAAGTTGACCGCCTTGGAGCTGCCCACAGACTATGCGAAGGAAGTGCCAGCTGGACTGGTGCACACCGGAGGCTGCTCAAACCTGAAGGGAATAGAATCACTGGGGCAGGAGGTGCTGGGAGTGCCGGTGCGTCGAGGCGTGCCCACAGGCGTGTACGGGATCGCTGATATCCTCACTGATCCAGCCTACGCTACCAGTGTTGGTCTCTTGCTCTGGGGATCAAAAAAGCACCCCGGCGAGGAAGGTTGGCAAGCCGGCGGAGCTGCCGAAACTCTCAGGCGCTTCGTTACCCGAATGAGAAGAGTAATAGCACGCTAATGAAAGGAGGAAAAAATGGCAAAAACGAACTTCGCTCCTAACCCGGCAAAAATCAAGGTATTAGGACTTGGTGGTGGTGGTTGTAATGCCGTGAACCGAATGGTTCGGGCGAATATTCAAGGCGTGGACTTCATCGGGGTCAACACCGATGCCCAGGCCTTACTCCTGACCGAGGCACCCACCCGTATTCAGATCGGGGATAAGTTGACGAGAGGATTGGGTGTGGGCGGGGACAACTCGCTAGGCTGCAAGGCTGCGGAGCAGAGCCGCGATGAGCTTCGCGAATGCGTTGCTGGTGCTGATATGATATTCATCACCGCTGGCATGGGTGGTGGGACCGGCACTGGCACTGCACC
>JAVLBD010000189.1:0-2662 GCA_031581405.1 Dehalococcoidia bacterium | reverse complement strand
AAATACAGGCAGGGGAATTCACCTTTCCGGATAACGGTCACAAGCCGTGTACAGTAACCTGGCATGACTCATGTCACATCGGCCGTGTGTCTGGTGTATACGAGCCTCCACGCCAGCTTATCCAGGCAATTCCTAATACAACCTTGGTGGAGATGACTCCCAATAGAGAAGAAGGGCATTGCTGTGGCAGCGTCCTTACTCTGATTAAGGAACCCCCGGTGGCTGCCGAAATAGGTAAAATACATCTCGACGAAGCGGTGGAAGCGGGTGCGGAGAAGGTTCTTGCTTTATGTCCTTGCTGCGAGTTTCAGCTTCGCGTCAGCGCTGACAAGAAGCAGGTACCCATCGAGGTAGTGGATCTCGCACGCTATTCAGCCTCGGCACTTGGCTACGACTTTCCGGACCCCAACCCGGAGGTGCGGAAGCAGTGGGCGGTCTTCGAGGCTATGATAGCACTGATGTCGCCTCAAGGTTTTGCTGAGCTGATGGGCACAATGTGGCCGGAGCTTATCGACGCCATGCCCTTCAGCATGGGGCCGATGATGCGATTCATGGGCAAGATTCCCGGAGCCCTGAACCTGATGAAGCCCATGTTCCCCATCCTGTTCCCCAGGCTGCTGCCTATGATGATGCCTCAGGTTATGCCAGTGATGCTCGAGCGAGTGGCTGAGCGCATTCCCATGCCAGACTATATGGCCGAGCAGATGCCGGAGATGATGCCCCAGGTTATGAACAACCTGATGCCGCATATGATTGGCGATGTAGTGCCGCTGATTACCCAGCCAATGATTGTTTACCTGAAGGGTAACAACAGTTAATAGAAGGAGGTGAGAGATCATGCCAATATATCAGTACAAGTGTGAACAGTGCGGACACAGATTTGATCTGCGCAGAAGGATAGATGAAAGCGATAGCGAGCTGAAGTGTCCAAAGTGCGGATTCGAGCGCCCACGAAGGGCCCTCTCCACATTCAGCACGTATTCTCTGGGTGGGTCATGCGCTCCGCAGAGTGGTAGCTGAGGTCCTAAACTGTGGTGAGGCAGGTTGCCTTATCTAGAATCCCTCAGCCGCTCTAAGGGTGCGTTAATAAAGAATATAAATCTTGTGCAAAGGAGATGCTACGATGGTGCTAGAAATAACAGATAATGATTTTGAAGAGCAGGTAATGAAATCAGAGATCCCCGTCCTTGTGGATTTCTATGCGACTTGGTGTGGGCCTTGCCGGATGATTGCACCGGTCGTTGAGAAGCTATCGAAGGATTACGATGGTAAATTTAAATTTTGCAAGCTGAATGTTGATCAGAATACCCAAATGGCTACCAAATACAGTGTTATGAGTATACCGCGGCTACTGTTCTTTAATGGAGGTGAGCAGGTTGGCGAAATACAGGGGGCAGTGCCGGAGGGGACGCTTCGTGCAAAGATAGAAGAGATCGTTTAGTTACTGGCAGCTGAGTTCTTATGTATAACTATAAGGTGACGAAGAAAGCCTGATAATGTACGAAAAAATCAGTTGAAAAGGCATACTAACACAAGCGTAAGCTCAGGTTGGGCGAGTTACTAAGCGAAGTCAGGGGTGACGAAATGATTAGAGATTATGCGCATCTGGAATTGGGTCAAGATATAGAATCTATTAGTGGAACTTATACCCCACTAAAGGAACTGAGGCTAAAGCAGAATGGCAGGGATGTTTTATATGTCGTCGGAACATCTGTGGTAGATACCGCATGTTGCGGCTCTGGCAGTTTCATCTACGCGATTGTTCCGGGATATGTCGTTTCATGGAAAGGAAAACAGGACGATGCAGGGTTATCGGTATCAGAGGTGGAGCCTATTCAGGACGAAACGATAAAACATGAAGTAGCACAGGCTATCAAGAAGGCCGAGAATATAGAAAAATACAACGTCAACTTCTGGTGAGTTCTCCTTGCGATCCTGGCTCAGTTGAATCCAGCAATCACAGGCTAATACTTCTGTGTTTTATAATGATAACAGGCTTCTAACTCAACTCCCATGCCTCATCCCACGTATATAACAATATTTAAACGTGTTGTCGTGAAATATGCAATGCGGGTGATAAATAGTGAGTCAGAAAGTGTCAAATGCCGCCAGGCTGCAAGGCCTAACTGGCCTCTCTATGTCAGAGCGATCAAATTCGCACCGGGATTTGTGATAAATTCGATTGTCGTCTCAGTGGTATTCTCTGGGTTTGGGCCTATAGTTCCATAGTACAAGCATAAGCGCTGCCGCTGCAAGGGCACCCCCCAACCACATATAGAAAGCAGTATTCCATCCATAGTTTTCCACTAGGTAGGCTGAAACCACTCCTGTCACCGCAGCACCGATGTATCCTACACCATCAATGAAGCCGGCCGCTGAGGCAGCGGCCTTCCTGGTGCCGAAATCCATAGGACATGCAGTGACCATAGCAACATGAGGGCCATAGGTAAAGAAGCCGATAGCCATCAGTACCAGAAGCCCTACAACCCAGTGTGCACCGGTGGTTTGAATGAACACCCAGGTGAAGAAGGCCAGGAAGAGGAGCATAATGGCAGCAGCGGGTGCCCTTCGTTCTTTGAAAACCCTATCTGACAGCCAGCCGGTAAGGAGGGCTCCCGCTACGCCGGCGAGAGGCATAAGACCAGTCTTGAACGCTGCAGTC
>JAVLBD010000188.1:0-2683 GCA_031581405.1 Dehalococcoidia bacterium | reverse complement strand
GACAATTAAGAGGGGCTATCAGGTCTTTATATTCGGGAACCATCACCAGTTTGATCCTGTCTAGGTCAGAAAGCCACTCACTGGAAAGCGAATCCTCTTGAAAATCGAGGGGCAAGGTTACTAGCCGCTTTGTTACCAGTGGATCGGGATGTACAAGGGGACGATGCCCTGTTTTGAGAATCTGGAAATATTCTGCTTCGAAGTCCGCTTCATCTCTATGGATCACCAAATCCTTATCAACTACTGTTCGGCAAGCGAGACGGATCCCTTGCTGCAGCTCGTCTTCGCTAAGGAGCTCCTCCTCCACTGCTGTTGGGGGTCCCACCGAGGAGAGGACTTTAACCCTGCATTTCCCGCACTTACCCAATCCCCCACAGTCACCACCCAGTTCTATATTTTCATCATGTATAGCATCCGAGATCGTTTCCCCCTCACGAACCTTTAACCATAGGTCATCAGGTAAAACGTTCAACCAGACATATCTCGTCTTAGTCTTTCGGACCTGAGGCGAACCTAACGGGAATTTCCTCTTACCTAGTTTTGTACTTTGAGCTCTCTTAATGTCGGATTTCTCCACGTTAACTGCTCCCTATAATCCAAATCCTCATGGAAGTCCCTTTTCAAGAATTCTGTACCTAATTTGTATATTAAATCAGCTTCATAAGGGCTTCTTCGAGATGTGAGTAATCGGCATCGCTGATGGAGAGAGAGAGTTCTAAAAATTCGGCTAATTCAAAGGCCTGAGACACGAGGTCAGGATCAGTAGGCTGCCTCACGTAAAGCAGTTTCCGGTAATGCTTAAAATAGCACTCCCGCATTTCCTCGTCATCTAGTTCCAGGGGTTCAATGCAATACTCCCTGAAGTTAAGGATCAAATTATTTTCCAGAAAGTACGTGCCGGCTGTTTCATCCATGAATTGATCATACCTCTCGGTGCCCAGGAGCATTTCATAACAGCTGTGTCCGGGCACTTTTGGCACCCCGTGACACTGGCAAACATCGCTGAGGTCGGGAATACATTCCCCATATAGGCATATGATTCTTTCATCTTTTCTTTGAGCAGCGGTTATTCTCCTCAGCAGGTGCTTCTCCAGCTTCTGTGGTGTTATATGTAGAACGGGTGGTAAATAAGTAAAGCGCAGATGTGGATATCTACTTGCCAAGCGAAGATACTCAATAGCCGGTTTGAACACCCCGCAGGCAACGATTCGCGTTCTCTTTACTGCCTTGGTCGTCATCTCGCTACTAGATAAGTCTACTACCTGGGAAAGCCTGTCTTATCTCAGATATGGTTTCATGATCCAAGAGCCCGTCTTGCCCATCCTCCAGTATTTCTCTGACCCTTATATAGGCCTGGCTCAGCATGTTTTGCTTGCCTCTCTCTTCCCAAATATCGAAGTTACTTCGTACACTCAAGTTCGGGTAGAAGAACTCGTCATTCATGTGATCGATCGTATGGTCTTCTGTGACAAAGTTCCCCCCAGGTCCGACGCGCTCGATCACATCGAAAGCCATGGCATCTTCGTTCACCTTGATACCCGAAAGAACTCTGTTGATCATTCCTATGATTTCATTGTCTATTACATATTGTTCGTAGGAAATAGAATTTGCTGAGTCGAGCATTCCTGCTGCCAGGTGAATATAGTCCGCCCCACTCATGGCCACTGTCAAACTTGAGACCGTCTTTTCAAACCCGGCCTGAATGTCGGGTCTTTTAGCCTCGGTAACCCCGGCAGAGGCATATATGGGCAGGTTATACAGTTTCGCTAGCTGCACTGCGGAGGCGTTCATCATTGCCATTTCCACCGAGCCCAGGGTGAAGTCCATTTTACGTAAATCCATAATGGTAGGCACAGCACCATAAAGTACTTTCGCCCCGGGGGCTAGCACCTGAACGAGGGCTATCCCCGCAAGCGCTTCGGCATGTAGTTGTGAAAGGGTGCCTGCTAGGGTTGCGGGCGAAGTAGCCCCTGCAATGGGCGCTGGAGCGCATGTGACTGGAATACCCCGGTTAGCACAGAAATCAAGAATTTCCAGAGTGTTGGCTTCTATTGTGAGAGGGCTAACTGTATTGGTGATAACCGAAACGAACGGTTTCTCCCGGCTTTTATCCTCTCCTCCGGCGATAATGCTTGCGAGTTTCCACATCTGTTCGGCACCATGGAGATCGGTGCATCCTCCCATCACATGCTTCGTGGTATGGTTCAATGCGTAATAAAAATCGAGCAAGTGATAGTTTACAGGTTTGATATCATGGGCCTGACATGCGATTATGTAAAAACGAAGGTTGTCGAGATTATGCACCAGAGAGGCTGTGTTGCCTACATCCATCAGTTTGGTGAGACGGTACCCCCCTGTTGCCATATCTAGAACGCGAAATACTCTTCCCCCGTTGCCGAAGTAAACATTGCCCTCTCCCAAATACAAGTCGTTCTTACCGTCTCGTGAATACAAAACAAAGCTTTTCGGAGCACGTTTTATCATTTGGTCAAGCCAGTACCCTTCGAATCGCACTCTTTGATCATCAGGATCGACCTGTGCGCCTTCATCTTTCAGCCTGCTAAGAACGTCACCATCAAGGATTTTGATTCCTATACATTCCAGTATCCGCCGCCCCGTCTGGTCAATCTGTTTCAACTCTTCGGGCGTAAGTAATCTTAAGAATGGCAAAGTAGTTCCCATT
>JAVLBD010000187.1:0-2691 GCA_031581405.1 Dehalococcoidia bacterium | reverse complement strand
GTGGGGGGAAGGGACCCACTGGTTATGTACAAGCAGGAGGGACAGGAAATGTTCCAGAACCTGCTTGCCGGCATCGCGCACGGCGTGGTGCACACCATCTACAGGGTAGGTATCTCCAAGGAGAAGGTACCTCCTCCATCACCGATGGCGGAGGCGGTAAAGCGCAAGGAGCCAGCTTTAGTAGGGAAGGCTGGTAATAAACTGGGACGCAACGATCCCTGTCCCTGCGGCAGCGGCAAGAAGTATAAGAAGTGCTGCGGTCAGTGATATAGTGAGAAATAGCGACATCGCTCAGGTGTTTTCGGAGATCGCCGATCTGCTGGAGATAAAAGGCGAGAACAAATTCAAGATACGTGCCTATCATCAGGCAAGCCACGCTATTAAGCAACTGCCTGTGGAGATCGAGCAGATGGTGAAGGAGGGGCAGAGCCTCGATGATATCCCCGGCGTGGGCGAGGCAATTGCCAAGAAGACCTTGGAGCTGGTGACTACAGGTCACCTTCGCTATTACGATGAGCTTAAAGCCGAGTTCCCCGAGGGTATAAGCACCCTCCTTGATATCCCTGGCATTGGCCCCAAGACCGCCATTCGCCTTTGCAATGAGCTAGGTGTAAACAGCATCGATGACCTTGAGAGTGCCATTCTCGACGGTCGGGTCGCTGACCTGCCCCGCCTGGGTGATAAGGTGGCGGAGAATATTTTGCACGAGATTCAGGCGATGCGCGCGGCGGTTGGTGCGAAGAGAAGCACATAGTGAACACGAGGCCACTTGAAGATGTGGTAGCTTTTCCTGATGATAGTGAGAATGGCATGGAGGATCAGCTACAACCCTTGGGGAAGACTGGCGTTTCTGGCGATAACGAAGCCATTCGCTATCTCAAGGAGTCGATTGTCCGGGGGGAGCACTGGTATATTGCCCTTCTTGGGGCAATAGAGCGGTGGACTTTGTCTGAGGAGAGCTATCACGGCCGAGATTATCGCTATCTTATCGACAACGAAGCCTTTGATTGGTTGCTCCTTGCCGAGCGGCTCCTGGCTGAGGTTGCCAATCTCGTTCCTGAAGAAGAAGCGATATCACTTCTCTTTCACGGAAAAGCCCCACTCGAACTTCCGGGAGAGGAGTTCCGCTGGCTCATAGGTGAGGCTAAATACCGCGCTCACCTTAACTATTTCTATGGCATCACTGTGGAGGAGACTCTACTCCTCGCGGTGGAGGAGGAAACACGTAAGGAGCAGCGGGCGCGCGCTTTAACGGAGGATAATCACCTATTGAAGGAGGTGTATGAGCGCGTTTATGGTGCCCCGATGGCTGAACTACTAACGAAATTCAAAAGAGAAAAGGGCTATCCTAAGCGGAACTCCATGGAACTTGGTGAGTTGAAGGAGTTTACATACTGGCTCTTTAAGTATCGGCTAAACAATTGTGATAAGGCACGCATTGCAAGCGATACGAAAAAAGCGCTCAAGGAACTTGAACGACAGTGGAGCCAAAAGAAACATCGAAGGGATTCCAGCGGGGAGCCTACTCAGGCTTAAAGGCTTTCACTGCTATACTGGCTATCGAAACTTCAAGATTATAGGCAGCTTCCTCTTTATAGGGATCTACTTTCGCTTCTTCCTTCTCAAGCTGAACAAAACCAGCGTGGCGAATTTTCTCCAAATAGTCCTCTTCCTTCAGGGCACCTGCCACACAGCCAGCCCACTGTACCAGGCTCCCGCGAACCGATGCCGGTAGCTCGCCATGGGTGACGATGTCCGAGACGCAGAGCCTGCCTCCCGGCTTGAGCACACGAAAAACTTCCGCGAAGACAGCATCTTTATCAGGGGAAAGGTTTATCACGCAGTTAGAGATAACCACGTCCGCCGAGTTACTATCAACAGGCATATGCTCCATCTCACCCAATCGAAACTCTACGTTATCCAGGGAGAGCTTCTCCGCGTTTGTCCTTGCCAGATGAATCATATCTGGAGTCATATCCAGACCGATAACCTTTCCCTGTGGGCCAACCCGTTGTGCTGCCAAAAAGCAGTCCAACCCCCCTCCGCTGCCCAGGTCGATAACCGCTTCATTCTCCTTTAACTCCGCCAGGGCTATAGGATTGCCACATCCCAGCGATGGTATGTCCGCAGATATGGACTCCAGTTCCTCTTTGGAATAGAACGTCTGGGCACGGCTTGTTTCACTTGCGCATGAATTGCAACAACCGGAGTCCACTTCGCTCTGAGGTGCGCAACATGAGCACTCATGCTGCCGCGCTATATCGGCGTAAAGATCCCGTACTGCTTTCTTGATCTCATCACTATTCTTCGCTTCCATTGTACCGTATTAACTCCCTTCCAAACCCTTATTTAAAGAACACTGAAATAGGCATGATGAACCCTCTATATCCCCCAGTCCTGGGGGACTTTTAAAGCCGGGGGGACACCCCCAGACCCCCGGCAGGCAGCATCCTGCGCCTCTTTTCCAGTCGTCTCATTTTATGCCATCATAGTGCGTTTTAGAGTGTGCAGTAAGGAACTTTCCTTTATCTCAGCTTTTTAGGGAAGATCGGAAAGCCTTTCATTTAGTCTTACTAGACGGTCGTTCTGGCTAGCCAGCTTTTCTCGTTCCTTTTCCACCACATTTGCAGGCGCCTTGGAAAGGAATCTTTCATCCCTAAGCCTGCCCTCAATCCGAGCGATCTCTGCCTG
>JAVLBD010000186.1:0-2727 GCA_031581405.1 Dehalococcoidia bacterium | reverse complement strand
AAGAGACTGCTGAAATCGTCTCAATCAACCCCCTAATCCCCCAATCTTGGGGGACTTTTTGAAGCTGGGGGACACCCTCCGACCCCCGGCAGGAAGTACCTGCACCTCTTTATTAGCTGTCTCTGAAATAAATAAGATCGTGACTTGCGGCCCTTATATCGACGGTATGCCCCTACAGTATCCCTGTATCTATTTCTTAGAATTTCTCTTGCTAGACAACCTTCCGGAACTTCTCTGCAGGGGCCCCACAAATGGGACACTCCTCGGGGAGGGTGCCATCTGATACATAGCCGCAGACACTGCATACATAGTATTCGGTATCAGCATCAGCCAGCATATGCTCCAGTGCCTTCTCGTAGAGCTTGGCATGTCCCCTCTCTACGTCGCGCGAGTAACCGAATATTTTCGCTACCTGTGAATTACCTTCCTCATTCGCATCTATGATGAACTGAGGATAGGAATTGCTGGCCACATTCTCCCTTTCGAATGCGCTTTCCAGGTTCTCCTGAGTATCGGATACACCGCCGAGGAGGCGTAGGTGATGGAAAGCGTGAACTCCCTCGGCCTCCGCGATGGCTCGGAACAATCTGGCCACTTGGCGGTAGCCATCCATATCAGCCTTTATGGCGAAAGCGACATTCCTCTGGTGGGCCTGGGACTCAGCGACGAAGCCATCCTTAAGGTGTTTCGGGGTCTTAATCCCTTTAACCCCCGGGACTTCATGTGGGATCAGCTTTGCTGCCTCCGCGCCGCAAACAGGGCAATGCTCAGGCTTATCGGAGTCTAGGTCTATATGGTGACAATTGGTACATTTCCACAAAACGCTACCTACCTCCTTCTGTGTGAATTTCGCAGATCAATCCGCTAGCATTCTGCACCGGTTTTTCACGACACCACGCACTGTAAGGAGCCTATAAGTAGATCTCCCCGACGCGATAGCTTGTAGCTCATGCTCTTTCAATATGCGAGACCTGTCTATACAATGACAGCTAGTCTACATGCTGTCGAGAGTATATACTGCCCTATTTATGTTCTTCGTGTTCTTCGCAGGAGTGACAGCAACCACACTCACAGGAGCTGCTGCTGGCGCATGGCTCACAGCAATAGGTCTTGCCCTCACTCTCGTGGCCAGAGCCGGATACCGTACAGCCACAAGCCGGACATATTTGTTCCGCCATCTTCCTTTACCTCCATTCTTAGAATAGACTAACTAGTCGAGTTTTTTAAACTCGTCTTTACCGGCCCCGCAGACAGGGCACTGCCAGTCTTCAGGCAGTTCCTCGAATGGTGTCCCCGGCGCGATACCGCCATCGGGATCACCGAGCTGGGGGTCATAAACATAGCCACAAACGCTGCATTCATATTTTGCTGCTGCCATACCCATTTCCTTTCTTAAATTAATCTTTATGGAAGGAGGGAGCTGTCTTAGGAGTTGTGCCTCGCTTCACCACATGGTAATAGGCGTAGGTCATCGGCTCACCTTCTGCGATGACTTCGGCGCCCACGAGATCGCCGATAAAAATAGTATGTGTACCCACATCTACGCTGTTAATTACTTTGGCTTCGAGGTAGGCCAGGGTGTTATCCAGAACGATGGGGGCTTGGGTCTCCCCCAGCTTGTAGTTAATGCCATCAAACTTATCTATATCCCTCCCTGATTTGAAGCCAAAGCGTCCAATAAGATTCAAGGGGGTGTCTTGCGCTAAAATGGAAGCGGTGAAGACCCCACTGTCCTCGATATACTCGTGGGTGAGGTTTCCCTTATTGATGCACACCGAAATAATCGGTGGCTCGGAGGAAACCTGAACTACCGTGTTGCCGATCTGAGCGTTGATCTTTTCTCCCTTTCTAGAGCCGATCACGTATAGACCGTAGCTTATTACATGGAGCGCTTTAGTGTTCACATCATTCCTTCCCGGTCTTCTTAATAGTTCTCCGCCATAAGCTCGAAATAGCTCTGGGGGTGGTCACAAGCGGGGCACCGCTTGGGAGCTTCCGTCCCCTCATGGACGTATCCGCAATTGCGGCACTTCCACTTGACAACTTTGTCTTTCTTGAATACCCTGTTCTCTTTCACATTCTGGAGCAGCTTTCTATAGCGAATCTCATGTTGTTCTTCCACTTCAGAAATTTCCTTAAATGTCTTGCCCACCTCTTGAAAACCTTCCTGGTGAGCCACTTCAGAGGCTTCTTTGTAGAGTTTGGTCCATTCCAGGTGCTCCCCGGCTGCTGCAGCCTCCAGGTTTGCTGCGGTATCACCTATGATACCTGCCGGGTAGGTTGCAGTGATTTCCAGTTCTCCCCCCTTAAGGAATTTGAAGAATAGCTTAGCATGCTCTTTTTCATTGTCCGCGGTCTCGAGGAAGATCCCTGCGATCTGCTCATACCCGGCCTTTTTTGCAACAGATGCAAAGTATGTGTACCGATTCCTCGCCTGCGATTCTCCGGCAAATGACGCCAGCAGATTGTGCTCCGTCTTGCTTCCTTTGAATTCCATAGATTTCTCCTTTCTACTTCGTTTTCTTTACATAAGCTTTGTATTGCCCTGCCTCCTCCTCTATACCCAATAACTCATGACCCGTAGTGCGACACCAGGCAGGCATATCCTCTTTAATACCCTCATCGTCGGCCAGTACCTCCAGTACCTGACCTACCTCCAACTTTTTAAGCTTGTTGGCGGTGTTCGCAATGGGCATAGGACAGTAGAGTCCAACACAGTCTAACGTC
>JAVLBD010000185.1:0-2759 GCA_031581405.1 Dehalococcoidia bacterium | reverse complement strand
ATGTGCCAGCGCGTCCCGCACCGCCTTTTTATGGTCGGGCTCAAAGTAATAAGCTGCCCCCACCTTCTTTTTCCAACCCTCGGTAATCATCTCGGTAACCTCTGGGCTGCCGGCTACGGGAGAGCCTACACCCATCCATGTGGTAACACCGGAGGCAACGAAATAACATCCGATAGAAAGGGCTTTCTCGCTCATCCACTCCGGTGCGAACCCGGCAGCTGGCAGGTCACTGATATCATCGCCCAGCCCGCCTTCCGTTACACATTGAGTGAGCACGGTGAGTATCCGTGTGTTATCGACGCAGGAGCCCATATGAAGCACCGGCGGGATGCCTATCACCTGGCACACTTCCTTAAGCCCTGGCCCAGCGTAGTTCATCACCTCCGGGGTAAGCAGGCCCTGCTTAGCACAAGCAATGGCATTGCAGCCGGTCGTCACCACCAGCACATCATTCTTGATTAACTCCTTCACTATGTATGCATGGGCATCGTCCTGAGTGAGTCTGGGATTGTTGCAGCCAACAACTCCAGCAGCACCTCGAATCCTTCCCGCAATAACAGCGTCATTGAAGGGGCGGAAGGACTCACGATAGATACCGCCCTGCATGTACGCGATGTACTCATGAGAGAAGCCCGCGACCGCGTGGTCAACGATGTCGGGAATATGTACTTCTTTCCGATTGGGATAGTTATCAATAGCCATACGCACGATCTGTTTGGCAATCTCATAGGCTCTGTGGTCTTCAAATTCAACATGGGTGGCACCGGTTATCTTTGCCTTTGGTGAAGTGGTGATAATCTTAGTATGATAGTGATCTGCCACTTCCTGTAGGCCCTGCATGATGCACTGGTAGTCCACTACAATAGCCTCGATGGCTCCGGTGGTGATGACGAGGTCACTCTGCATCAAGTTGCCTAAAGTAGGAATCCCGTGTCGAACCATGAGCTCATTACCGCTACAGCACATCCCAACCAGGTTAATACCATTAGCGCCCTTTGACTTGGCGTATTCAAGGAGCTCCGGGTCCGAGGTTGCAACTACTAACATCTCAGCCAGGGTGGGCTCATGACCGTGAACCGATATATTAACTTCTTTCTCGCCCAGAATCCCCATATTGCTCCTGGCAGCTACAGGTCCCGGGGTGCCGAAAAGTGCATCGCTGATGTCGGTAGCAAGCATCGAGCCACCCCAGCCATCAGCCAGGGCAACGCGCATGGACTGCAACAGCAGATGCTCTGCATCCTGATCGGTGCCCATATGGGTGCGGTGCATTGTCTCCACTACCTCGCGGTCGATGCCCCTCGGTACTATACCCAGCTTACGCCATATTTGTTGTCGCTTCTCCGGGGCGCGCTTAATGTAGAGAAGCTCCCCCTCCTGCTTGCTGAACTCAGCAAGCGCCGTTCGACCTACATCGAGGGCTATCTCCTCCTTGGAGCGCCCCTTCACTTCCACCCCTAAGTACCCGGCCATAGTTCTCAGCTTCTTCTCGTCCTTTATGACATAGTCGGGCGCCTCTCCCTCGGCCACCGCAATCATGGTGAGGGCCATATTTCGTCCATGGTCGCTGTGTGCAGCACAGCCGGCCGCTATGTGACGCGCCAGATTTCTTGCCGCTACGGTTTCCTTGGTGGCCCCACAGACACCGACTGTCGTCTTGCCCGTTAGTCGGCAGGGTCCCATAAAACAGTGCTTACAGCAGTTTCCATCATGCCCGATAGGGCAGGGCTTCGTGGACTCCGCCCGGTCGAAGGAGAGTGTGATTCCATCTGCTTCTGCCTTCGCCAGCAACTCGATTACTGCTGGGTCTATAGTCCTTTTCCTTGCTTCTTTCTTCTCTTCTGTCATCTACATTCCTTTCCTAAATTGTGCGGTAGACTTCACCGACTAATATTATAGCAGGTTTTTTAAACCAAGGTCAATTTTTCATACCTGACTTTATGAAAAGAGTTAACAGTGCTATAATTCGTTCATTATCGCGATAGGGAGGCGAAAATCGATACCGAGCGCCTGCAACAATTACTTACAAGGGTAAAATCAGGGGAGATAAGCGTCGTTGATGCCATGGAGCAGCTTGCCAACCTTCCCTACGAGGAACTGGGTTTCGCAAAGCTCGACCATCACCGGGAGTTGCGGCGTGGCTTCCCAGAGGTGGTTTTTGGGCCCGGTAAAACTGCTGAGCAAATCGCGTTAATCGTAGAACGTCTCGCCTCAAGCAGTGATAAGGTGCTGGTAACCAAAGTAGCTGAGGAGTGCTTCAATGCGGTGCACCAGCACACCCCCGATGCTGAGTATCATCCTGTTGCCCGGGCAATCACGGTAAATACGGCGAAAGACACCGCTCTCCGCCCTGGAATCATGGTGCTGAGCGGTGGTACGGCTGACATTCCCATCGCTGAAGAGGCAGCGCTTACCGCTGAACTGATGGGTAACGAGGTGGAGCGTTCCTACGACGTTGGTATCGCCGGGGTTCACCGGCTGCTGGACCATCTGCCCCGACTGCGACAGGCAAAGGTATTGGTGGTAGTGGCAGGCATGGAGGGGGCACTTCCCAGCGTGGTCAGCGGACTGGTATCGACGCCGGTAATTGCGGTTCCCACCAGCATTGGTTACGGGGCCAGTTTCTCCGGGTTAACCGCACTGCTCACGATGCTAAATAGCTGCTCTGCCGGAGTATCTGTGGTTAATATCGATAACGGCTTCGGTGCGGGTTACCTAGCTGCCTTGATCAACCGCTAGCCCTCCTTTGGGGTTTGGGT
>JAVLBD010000184.1:0-2779 GCA_031581405.1 Dehalococcoidia bacterium | reverse complement strand
CAATTGCATGGTAGAGGTAGCCCGATACTTCTTGAGCTTCACCCAGGCTGAGTCCTGCGGGAAATGTGCCCCCTGCCGCCTGGGAACCAAGCAGATGTTGGAGATTCTTACGAGGATCACCCAGGGTCGAGGGCGGGATGAAGACATTGAGATCCTGCTCACTATAGCTAATACGGTCAAGGAGTGCTCGCTTTGTGGCCTTGGCCAGACCTGCCCCAATCCTGTGTTTACCACTATTAAGTACTTCCGTGATGAATACGAAGCTCACATAAAGGAAAAAAAATGCCCGGCAGCGGTCTGTGATGCCCTGATGATATCCCCCTGCCAGCATACCTGTCCGGTTGGCATTAATGTACCTAAATATGTAGCTCACGTAGCCGCCGGCGAATACCTGAAGGCCGCAGAAACCATCAGGGAACGGAATCCATTCCCCGCCATCTGCGGCCGCATCTGCCACCACCCCTGCGAGGGACGCTGCCGTCGTGGTGAACTCGACGACCCGGTAGCCATAAGGGAGCTCAAGCGCTTCGCCGCAGATTGGTATTTTGATAATATACACAAATTGCCCGCTCCAGAACCGTTCCCTCAAACCCACAACCAAAGGGTAGCTGTGGTCGGAGCCGGACCCACCGGGCTGAGCTGCGCGTACTTCATGGCTAAGATGGGCTATCCGACTACCCTCTTTGAAGCCCTGCCCATAGGTGGAGGCATGCTCTCAGTAGCTATACCTCAGTTTCGCCTGCCCCGCGAGGTTATTCAACAGGAAATAGACTATATCGCCAGGCGCGGCGTGGAGATAAGATACAATACTCCGATTGACGTGAATTTCACTGTAGAAGACCTGAGGAAAGACGGCTTCGAAGCGGTCTTTATCGCTGCGGGAGCTCAGAGAAGCCAGCGTGTCGGTATACCTGGCGAATTGGAGGATGTGGAAGATTTCCACTACGGGCTAAGATTTCTACGTGATGTCAAAGTAGGCAAAGAGGTAAAAGTTGGGCGTCGGGTGGCTGTCATCGGTGGCGGTAACGTGGCGCTTGATGCCGCACGCACCGCCTTTCGCCTTGGTGCTGAGGAAGTAAACGTATATTACAGGAGATCGCGAAATGAAATGCCGGTAACCGAGGTGGAGTATGACGAGGCAGTAGCCGAGGGCATCCAGTTCAATTTCCTTGTCAGTCCTACCCGCATCGAAAGCAGTGACTGGAAAGCTACTGGCCTGCAATGCATCCGCATGAGATTGGGCGAACCTGATGCCAGCGGGCGGCGTCGTCCGGTGACTATGCCTGGCTCCGAGTTCTCCGTTGAGGCCGACACTATCATTGCTGCGGTAGGCCAGGCCCCCGACCTCTCGTTCCTGCCACGTGATAGTGCATTAGAGCGTACCAGTTGGGAAACCCTGGAGGTTGACAGCAACAAGTTGTCCACCAATATCCCCGGCGTCTTCGCCGGAGGAGATTTCGTCACTGGGCCGGGGATGGTAATAGAAGCTATCGCTGCCGGTAGGAGAGCAGCTTTTGCAATAGATAAGTACTTCAGGAACGACACTTCACGTGTAGAGATGTATGACCTGAGGAAGGAAGTGCCTGGGGAGATCGGTAGTTCGCAAGTCGAGGAAACCTGGGAAACGCAGTCTCGACTGGAAATGCCAAAGCTAACCGTTAAAGAGAGGAAACGCAGCTTCGAAGAGATCGAGCAGGGCTTCTCCGAGGAGGTGGCCAGGCAAGAAGCAAAACGGTGCCTGAGGTGCGACCTGGAGATATGATGCAGGGATAGACAATTCATTTCTAAGTACCTTTATCTTTATAAATAGACTGCTGACAAAGAGGTGCAGGAAACTTCCTGCCGGGGGTCTGGGGGTGTCCCCCAGCTTCAAAAAGTCCCCCAAGATTGGGGGATATAGGGGGTTGATTGAGGCTATTTCAGCAATCTGATTTAAATAGTAAGGCATATAGGGTAGTTTAAGAGAGAGGTGATGTATGAAATCCATTACCAAGCAAAAGCCTCTTGAGGAGATAGAGCAGCAGCTTGAGGGGCTGGAAAGAGTGTATATCATTGGTTGCGGCACTTGCACCACAATGACTAAGACCGGCGGAAGGGAAGAAGTCCTGGACATGAAAGAGAGTCTGCAGGGAATGGGAAAGATGCTCACCGGCTGGACGGTTATACCTACCGCCTGTGATGATATGACCGAGGCGTCTTTGAGGGAAAACAAGGACGCCATTCAGAGTGCGGACTGCCTGCTCATAATGTCCTGCGCACTGGGGGTACAGAGAGTAGGTTCTTATATCAGTAAGCCGGTTATACCCGCCGTGGACACCCTATTCATAGGTGTAGAGAACATACCAGGACTATACCATGAGGTTTGTGACCAGTGCGGTCACTGTGTACTGGGTTATACTGCGGGCATCTGCCCCGTCACCGCATGCCACAAGGGATTGCTCAACGGTCCCTGCGGCGGCACCAACAATGGCAAATGTGAAATCGATAAGGAACTGGATTGTGGCTGGACTCTCATCTATCAGCGCCTTAAGGAGCAAGATAGGCTCGACCTGATGAAAAAATATCAACCCCCAGGAAATTCCCAGATATTGTCCAGGCCGCGCATGACCAGAATCACATGAGGAGGGAAAACATGAGCTTTAAAGAAGCCCTCAACTCCGGCAAGTTTGTAGTCACCAGCGAGATAGGCCCGCCAAAAGGCACCAACATCGAAAAGATGTGCCACCATTTAGATATGCTAAAGGATAAGGTGGATGCCATCAACGTTACCGATCACCAG